>CAYWIG010000111.1:0-5973 GCA_964458295.1 uncultured Myxococcales bacterium | reverse complement strand
GGGTGAAGGATGTAGAAGATCTTATAGGCCAAATCGTGCGGGATGGATTTGAGATACACCATCAGAACTATGCCCGATATCGCACCGAGCGATGTAAAGGGTGCATGGTTCTTTAATTCATGAAGGATGCGTTTGAACATTTTAAGTGTTTAAGTATCTGGGTGTCTAAGTGTCTAAGTGTCTAAGTGTCTAAGTGTCTAAGTGTCTAAGCAACATATATTCACTATAAACATAGACACCTAGATACTAATAAACTTAGACACTGAATTTACTGATTCATCGACATCAGGAATTCTTTATTCGTCTTACAGGGCGCTACCTTATCGAGCAGGAACTCCATGGCATCGATCTGGTTGAGCGGCTGAAGCATCTTTCTGAGAACCCAGACCTTGCTGAGCTCCTCTTCATTCAGGAGCAGCTCCTCCTTACGAGTACCGGACTTATTGATATCGACGCATGGGAAGATCCTCTTCTCCATGAGTTTCCTATCGAGATGTATCTCCATATTGCCGGTACCCTTAAACTCCTCAAAGATGACCTCATCCATGCGGCTACCTGTATCTATAAGAGCGGTACCGATAATCGTTAAACTTCCACCCTCCTCGATATTTCTCGCTGCGCCGAAAAAGCGTTTCGGTTTATGCAACGCATTGGAATCGACACCACCGGAGAGAATCTTCCCTGAAGGTGGAACCACCGCGTTGTATGCACGCGCGAGCCTCGTGATCGAATCGAGAAGGATGACGACATCCGAACCGTGTTCGACGAGCCTCTTCGACTTTTCGATCACCATCTCAGCGACCTGAACGTGACGCTGTGCTGGCTCATCGAACGTCGAGCTCACGACCTCTGCCTCGACCGACCTCTCCATGTCTGTGACCTCTTCGGGTCGCTCATCGATCAAAAGCACTATCATCTTAACATCTGGATGATTTGATGTGATTGCGTTTGCTACGTTTTGAAGAAGGACGGTCTTTCCAGCCCTCGGCGGGGAGACGATCAGCGCACGCTGTCCCTTTCCGATAGGCGTGAAGAGATCCATAATCCTGGTCGAATAATTTTTCTTATCGAACTCCAGCGACAACCTCTCCTCCGGATAGAGCGGGGTCAGGTTATCGAAGAGCGTCTTGCTCTTGACCTTCTCAGGACCCTCAAAATTTATATTCTCCACCTTAAGAAGCGCAAAATACCTCTCACCCTCCTTCGGAGGACGTATCTGGCCGGATACGGTATCACCCGTTCTAAGACCAAACCTTCTTATCTGCGATGGGGATACATAGATATCATCCGGACCAGGTAGATAATTATAGTCAGGCGAACGCAGAAAGCCGAATCCATCGGGGAGCGTTTCCAAAACACCCTCTCCAAAGATCGCACCATTCTTTTCAGAATGTGCCTGCAAAAGCGCGAAGATCAACTCCTGCTTTCGCAAATTAGGGGCGTCCTCGATCTTGAACTCATCGCCCAGATCGATCAGTTCACCAATTTTTTTCTTCTTCAGTTCATTGAGATGCATACAAAATCCTTACATTTAAATTAAAGCCGTCCCGACAGGCAAAATTACCCGTGGGTGACAAATCGAATTATCCAATAATTTCTTTGAGAATTCATAAACGAACAACGCGGTTCCTATACATAGACATATGAAAATCGGGTTTTAAGGATGCATAGACTTCAATATTCGACCGAAACTCCTTTTTGGAGAGTTTTATGAAATGATGTTGTCTGACAATGATCTGAAATCCACCGATAAGTATTTGATATGTATCCAGAAAACATTTTCAAGTCAAGATAATTGGTAAAGCCTTGCTCTGCTTGACAAAGGTAGGGCCAGCTGATAATCTCGTCTAAATTTTATTTATATTACAAGGGGTTAGCGCAATCCCCAAATCGAGGCAGTTGGAGGAAAAAATGACCACCGTAAAGAAAAAAGCAAAACCCCGTCCATTTACGAAGATGCACGGAGTCGGAAATGACATGATAGTCTTCGATTGTTTGAAGAGCCAGATAGCCAATCCGTCACATACGGCGAAAAAGCTCTGTAATCGGCATACCGGTATTGGAGCGGATCAGATGATCCTATTGCTCAAATCGCGTAAGGCCGATTTCGGCATGAGGACCTTCAACGCTGACGGCAGCGAGGCCGAGATGTGCGGAAATGGAATCAGGTGCTTGGCCCGCTACGTCAAGGATCACAAGATGACCTCCAAGAAGGAGCTGATCATCGAGACGAACTCCGGCCTCAAGAGGATCAAGTTCGCCGGCAAAAACGTCGAAGTCGATATGGGCGAACCGATCATGAAGGGGAAGGAAATCCCCGTGAATCTCTCCGGCAGGATAGTCAACCGCCCCCTCAAGACCGAATCGAAAGAATTTCGCATAACCTGCCTCTCGGTGGGCAATCCGCACTGCGTGACTTTCCATGATGATCTCGATGAGCTTCCACTCGACCGCTTCGGACCGATGCTCGAAACCTATTCCATATTCCCGAAGAAGGTTAACGCTAGCTTCGTAAACGTTCTCAGCAAGAAGGAGATCCACGTTCGAGTCTGGGAGCGCGGCGCCGGTGCGACACTTGGGTGTGGTACAGCTGCATGTGCATCCGCTGTTGCCTCCGTCCTAAACGGCTATACCGATCGCAAGATGACGGCGGTCCTTCCAGGTGGAAAACTCGAGATCGAATGGAAGCAGAAGGATAATCACGTGTATATGAAGGGCCCAGCGGAGATCGTGTTTAAGGGTGAAATTGCAATTTAACATCGAAATCCGAATTTCGAAACACGAAATACGAAACAAATTCTAAATCCGAAATTCTAATAACCAGACCTCCGTTTCGAATTTAATGATTCGAGTTTCGATATTCGTATTTAGAAATTTCAAAGAGGTAAGTCATGCTATTCAATGGCTCAATGGTAGCGATAATTACTCCCTTCAAGGATGGCCTAGTCGATGAGGATGCACTTCGAAAACTAATCGATTGGCAGATATCGAACGGAACGGATGCGATCGTCGCTTGTGGCACGACGGGCGAGGCAGCGACTTTGACTCAGAACGAACGCGAGCGCGTCGTACGGATCGCAGCAGAACAGGCATCCGGACGCGCACCGGTTATGGCAGGGGCGGGAAGCAACTCCACAGATGATGCCATCCACCTCTCTTACCTACTCAAAAAGGCGGGCGCCGATGGATTGCTGCACGTGACACCTTACTATAACAAACCCACGCAGGAAGGGTTATACCAACACTTTCGCGCGATATCGGATGTGATCGATCTGCCGATAATCCTCTACAACGTGCCATCTAGAACCGGCGTCAACATGACGGCTGAGACGACGATCCGACTATCCTCGATCGACAACGTGGTAGGCATCAAGGAGGCGTCTGGCAACATGGAGCAGGTTTTGGAGATCATTAAGAACACTTCCGATGAATTTAGTATCTATTCGGGCGAGGATGCACTCAACTTTGACATCTACAAGGCTGGCGGAAAGGGTTGCGTATCCGTTACCGCCAACATCGTTCCTGATAAGATCTCGACAGTTTGGGATAAGTTCGCCGAAGGCGACATAGACGAAGCAGCGAAGATTCAGGAAAGTCTTAAGGGTTTGAATGAAACGATGTTTCTCGTAACGAATCCCATACCGGTAAAGACATCCTTAGCCTTGATGGGAAGATGTCGTGAGGAGTTTCGCCTACCCCTGACACCGATGGGAGATGAAGCCAGGGGAAAGTTAGAAGGCATCCTTAGGGATTACAATCTCCTACAATGAAGCACCAAATCCCAAGCATCAAATAACAAATAAATCCCAAATTCCAATTACCGAATCACAAAGCACTTAATATTATTGAATGTAGATAAATCTTACAATGAGCCCTGTCGTTTGAATATTGGAATTTGGTGCTTGTGATTTGGAATTTTAATGTTTTAGACTAAGCAGAGCGGAGGTTTAAATGATAAAAGTCATAGTATCCGGTGCAAAGGGTCGAATGGGTTCACGCATCATCTCACTGATATCGGAATCCACCGATCTTGAGCTGGCAGCTGGCATAGATTTGGGCAATTCGCTCGCGGATGTAATCGACAAGGCCGACGTCATAATAGATTTTAGTGCACCAAATGCCTCCGTCGAAAATGCGATGCTCGCTGCGGAACGCAAAAAAGCTATCATCATAGGAACCACCGGTCTCAGCGAAGAGCAGGAAGCTGCGATTAAAAAATCATCATCATCCACAGCCATCCTTCACGCCCCAAATATGAGCATCGGTGTCAATGTCATGTTCAAGCTGATCAAGGATGCTGCGGCCGTGCTCGGTGACTCCTACAGGATAAAAATAGAGGAAACACATCACGTTCACAAGAAGGACAAACCGAGCGGCACGGCGAAGAGGATGTTCGATCTAATCCCAAATCCCGATATAGTCACCGGGGTTGATTCACATCGTGAGGGTGAGGTTATAGGTGATCATAAAATTGACTTTTCTGGAAACGATGAGGTGTTGACGATTTCGCATCATGCGGAGAGCAGGGATATCTTCGCAAGGGGCGCAATAACTGCGGCGCGCTGGATAGCAGGTAAGCCTGTTGGTCTTTACGATATGAGTGACGTTCTATTTTAATTAAGAATTAAGAGTTAAGAATTAAGAATACAATTAAGAATGAAGAGTTGGAAAGATTGAAATTCTTAATTCTTAATTCAACTCTTAATTCTTCATTCTTAATTCTTAATTTATGCCAAGCAAGGTTTACATAGCTCTAGGTTCCAATCTAGGGAACCGTGAGCAAAACATCTCGATAGCTATCGACAAACTTCGATCCAATCCGATGATAGCGATCACTGGGGAGTCAAAATTATATGATACCGAACCGCTCCTAAAGGACGGCGCCGAAGGTCAAGCGAGATATCTGAACGGCGTCATTGAGATCGAGACGACCCTACGGCCGGAGGATATCCTCCAAGTTTTGCAGGAAATCGAAACCGATCTCGGCCGCCCCCTCCCCCGAAAATCTGGCGATCCGAGGACTATCGATCTGGATCTATTGCTTTTCGATGATCAAACTTTCGACACACCAAAATTGACCGTTCCCCATCCTAAACTGCACAAAAGAATGTTTGTACTCCAGCCCCTATATGATATAGCTCCTGACCTGATTCACCCGACGCTTAAGGTGAGCATTGGAGATCTAAAACGCGAGCTTGATAAACTATCGAAATGATTAGAATATTATTCGCAGCAATTATAATATACGTTATCTGGCGCCTCTGGAAAAAGGCTGGCCAGAAGGGGAAGCCCTCTGCTAAGAAGGTGGTCGAGCTCCCGGGCGAAATGATAGCATGTGATAGATGCGGCACATTTATCCTGGGCGATGAGGCGATTAGAAGTGGTGGCAGGATTTATTGTAGTGAGGGATGTTTGAGAGGAAATTGACAATTTACGTCATACGGTCGAGGTTGCGAAGCTCGAATCGGTAATCGTTAGCGAGTAACGTCAAAGATCGCAACCGCAACCGCTCGACGTCATTGATACAGGAGGATCAAAATGAAATTATTTATCGACACAGCGAATATTGAGGAAATCAAAGAGGCCAATGCGATGGGTGTTCTTGATGGCGTCACCACAAATCCATCACTCGTTGCAAAAACGGGACAGGATTTTAAAACCGTCATCAAACAGATCTTCGCAGAGATCACCGATCGTCCGGTGAGCCTCGAGACCACGGCACTCGATGCAAAGTCCAAGAAACTAGCCGATATCGCATCCAATGTCGTATGCAAGATTCCATCAACCGTCGAGGGCTTGAAGGCGATAAGGGCCCTAACGGACATGGGGATCAAGACAAACGCAACACTCTGTTTCTCACCGAATCAGGCCCTGCTCGTTGCAAAGGCCGGTGCCACGTATGTAAGTCCCTTCGTAGGTAGGCTCGACGATATCTCTCATGTCGGCATGGATCTCATTGCTGAAATCGCCGGA
>CAYWIG010000110.1:3636-5976 GCA_964458295.1 uncultured Myxococcales bacterium | reverse complement strand
GTGAGTCGACGAGGCCAGGTGCGCAAGCTGTAAACATCCAGCAGGAGTTGGATAGTGTGATTCCAGTGATCGAGGGAGTTCGGAGGCGTTCGGATGCCCCGATATCGATAGATACGAGTAAGGCTATGGTTGCAGAGGCCGCTATCGAAGCTGGCGCGGATATGATAAATGACATCAGTGCAGGCAGGTTCGATGAAAAGATGCCTTCAATTGCAGCCGCTTCAGGAAAACCCATCTGTCTGATGCACATGCAGGGCACGCCACGTGATATGCAGAACTCTCCTTCGTATGATGATCTTTTGGGAGAGATCGCGTCCTTCCTCAGGATGGTTGCTGAGAAGGCCATTACGTCGGGGGTTGGGGCGGATAGGATAATCATCGATCCGGGCATAGGTTTTGGAAAGAGTCCTAAGGATAATCTGGATATTCTGCGTAATCTTGGTCGATTTAACGATCTGGGCTATCCTCTTCTCGTGGGTGCTTCGAGAAAATCCTTTATTGGCAAGATATTAGGGTTAGAAGTTAAAGATAGACTTGAAGCTACATTGGCAACTATTCCAATCTCGATTGAAGGGGGCGCGAGTATTCTTCGCCTTCACGACGTTCTTCCCGCACGCAGGTTTCTGGATATGTACAATCTCTTGGAGCAGTAGCCACCAGGTCGCCTCTACAACGCTCTATTCACTTGATATTTCTGTAAATTTTATATATACGGCACATCTCTCAATAGGGAGTTTTTTTATTTATGGCCAATGACGTGACACAACTTTTTGGTACGGATGGCGTTCGTGGAATTGCCAATCTAACACCTATGGAGCCCGAGATCGCCCTGAAATTGGGCAGAGCAGTTGCGAATATCTTCGGCAATGGAATTCATAAACACAGGATCGTCATAGGCAAGGATACCCGTGTTTCCGGTTACATGTTGGAAACTGCACTGGCTTCGGGAATCTGTTCGATGGGCGTAGACGTGATGTTGGTCGGACCACTTCCTACTCCTGGCATCGCTTTCATCGCCAGATCGATGAGGGCTGACGCTGGAATAGTCATATCAGCATCGCATAACGAGTACTACAACAATGGAATAAAGATATTCGATAATGACGGCTTCAAACTTTCGGCCGATTATGAACGAAGCATCGAGCAGCTCGTCAACAAGGACCTGGCAGGGATCAGGCGTCCGACGGGGAATGAGATTGGAAAGGCCTTCAGAATTGATGATGCGGATGGACGATATATTCAATTTTTGAAGGAGGTCTTTCCATATTCCGAGACGCTCGAGGGACTGCGCCTGGTCGTGGATTGTGCAAACGGTGCCGGCTATCGCGTCGCACCGACGGTCTTTCAGGAGTTGGGAGCGGAGGTCATCGAACTAGGAACTCATCCAGACGGCACCAATATCAACGATGGATGCGGTTCGCTTCATCCGAAGAAGATGTGTGACCTCGTAATAAAATTCGGAGCGAACGCGGGAATTTCACTCGATGGAGATGCCGACCGTGTGATCATGTGTGATGAGAAGGGCACGATTGTCGACGGTGACGTCATAATGGCGCTCGCGGCACTAGATCTCAAACATCGTGGCAAGCTGAATGGAAATACACTCGTAGCAACCATAATGAGCAATCTGGCGCTCGATGCGGCGATGCGCGATAGCGGAATCAACGTCGTCAGAACCCGTGTCGGTGATCGGTACGTAATAGCAGCGATGCGCGAATGTGGATATAACTTGGGAGGGGAGCAGTCGGGCCATCTGATATTCATGGATCACAATACGACGGGCGATGGTATACTGGGAGCGCTCAAGGTTCTTGCAGCGATGAGACGGAGCGGAAAACAGCTCTCCGAACTTTCCAAGATATTCGATCCGTATCCACAGGTTCAGGTCGATATCGATGTGCTCAAGAAATGCAATCTTTCGACCATACCTGAACTGAATAAGGCGATGCGAAGTTTCGAGGGCGAGCTCGGTGCGGAGGGTAGGCTTATAGTTCGCTATTCAGGGACTGAAAATATCGCGAGGGTTCTCGTCGAGGGACCGAATCGCGAGCGCATCAAGAATATGGCGAGCGAACTCGCTGGACTCATCACGACGCATCTTACTTAGCTGTTTTTGAGTTGAGAATGACCGTTCGTACATCGACGGGCTCAGCACGAACGGACTGTATGTTGGAATCATTCCGTTCACCCTGAGCTTGTCGAAGGGTGAGAGCAGTTGAAAGTGAAATGTTATCGTTTTGGATATACATATTGAAATGTAAGGATGGATCTTATTACACCGGTCATACTGATAATCTGGAGAAAAAATAACAGAACATGAAGCTGGTATAAAGTGTAATT
>CAYWIG010000110.1:0-3581 GCA_964458295.1 uncultured Myxococcales bacterium | reverse complement strand
AAAAATAGACGTCCCATTGAGTTGATCTATTCCGAAGAGTTCAGAAGCAGAGTGGAAGCTCTACAATTCGAACGTCAGATAAAAGGGTGGAGCAGGAAGAAAAAAGAAGCTTTAATAAAAGGGGATTGGGAACGAATTAAAGAGCTATCAAAATCGTACAGTCGTAGATAAGTATTATTTTCGTTCATGGTTCGACAGGCTCACCATGAACGTTCGAGCAGGAGATTTTAATTTGGTCTTACTCGGAGTAAATGTCGATCATGTTGCGACGATCAGGCAGGCGAGGGGTACTTCATATCCCGATCCCGTCGAGGCCGCTATCTGTTCAATACGCGGTGGTGCCGATCAGATTACGATTCATCTGAGGGAGGATCGCCGACACATTCAGGACGCTGATCTCGAGAGGATGAGGAGTGCCATAGAGGTACCTCTTAATTTAGAGATGGCGGCTTCGGATGAGATCGTCGATATCGCGCTGAAGACCTTGCCCTCGACTGCAACGCTTGTTCCGGAGAAGAGGGAGGAGTTGACGACCGAGGGGGGGCTCGACGTTCTCTCCAACAGGGATTCCCTAAAAGATGTAGTATCGCGGCTGATGGATGCGGGAATGACGGTCAGTATGTTCATCGATCCCGACATCAAACAGATCGATGCAACTTTGGAACTCGGTACGAGCACGATAGAACTTCACACCGGACGATTCTGCGATGCGCTGGATGACATCACCGCGTCGAGGGAACTGGAACGATTGGTTATGGCGTCGAGATATGCATCGAAGGAGAATATGAAGGTATGTGCGGGTCATGGCTTAAACTATAAAAATACTTCAATCGTTGTGGAGGCCCTGCCTGCAGTCGTTGAGTATAATATTGGGCACTCTATAATTGCTCGCTCAATACGGGTGGGAACCGAAACAGCAGTCCGTGAGATGAAGGTCATATTGGAGGGCCGGGTATGATTATTGGAATCGGTATAGATCTTATCGACGTGAGTCGTTTTGAATCGATTATTTACAGATGGGGAAATCGTTTTTTGAAACGCATATTCACCGATAAGGAGATCAAATATTGTAATACGAAAAAACACCCGGCGCAGCGATTTGCCACAAGATATGCGGCGAAGGAGGCCTTCATGAAAGCCCTCTTTCCCAAGGGGGAGAAGGGGATTCACTTCAAGGATATCGAGGTGGATCAGAAGATGAACAGGCCATTCGTAAATCTATATGGCAAGGCGAAGGAATCCGCCGAAAAAGCGAATATCAAGAATACCCACATGATGCTTTCACATGATGGCAATTATGGAATAGCGAATGTAGTATTAGAAGGATAACATTTTGACCATTGACCATAGACTATTGACCATTGACCTTTTGAGAATAGACAAGGTCCATTGTCAATCGTCTATTGTCCATGGTCGTTTCTCCATATGAAACTAGTCACAGCACAGCAGATGCGGGATTTGGACAACTTGGCGATAAAAAAACATCGCATACCCTCACTCGAACTCATGGAGAGGGCCGGCGGTGGCGTCGCCGACGTATTGGAGAGGGTTGTAGACAAATCCAAGGGTGAAATTCTTATCATCTGCGGCAAGGGTAACAACGGCGGCGATGGACTGGTCGCAGCCAGGCATCTCATTCAGAGGGGATATTCCATATCCGTCATCATGCTGTCGAAGTCATCGGGTCTATCACCAGATGCGAAGGCGAATTGGGAGCTCCTCGCTCCACTCACGACGCATATATTTACGGCCGTCGATTGGTCTGAAATGAATTCACATCTGCATCTCTTCTCCAAGGCATGCGCGATCATCGATGCATTCCTAGGAACCGGTTTGAAAGATGATGTCACGGGATTTGCCGCACAGGTTATCGAGCTGATCAACTCCAGTAGAAAAAGGGTGATCTCTGTAGATATAGCATCCGGACTTTCGGCGGATACCGGCCATCCACTTGGAGTGGCGGTGAAGGCGAATAACACGGTAACGTTTGCCTTACCTAAGATCGGTCAGGTGATCGGAAGGGGAACTGAGCATTCTGGAAAAATAGAGATTGTCGATATTGGAATTCCCGAGTCAGGGATAGATGCGATCGATTCAGCATTGGAGCTCATTGAGCCATCCATGTTCAAGGGATACTTCGGAAAGAGGGAGCCTGACACTCATAAGGGAACCTACGGTCATATTGCGGTGTTCGCCGGTTCGAAGGGACATCTGGGTGCCGGTTATCTAGCATGCAAGGCCGCATTGAGATGCGGCTGTGGACTGGCGACATATTGTATACCCGAGAAGGCCTTCGCATATTTCGATACGCGGTATTCAGAGGTTATGTGCGATATGATACCGGATAAGGGTGCCTCGCACTTTCATCCAGGTGGAATCGAAACTGCGCTTGGCGCACTTTCAGATAAGAGGGCGGCGTGCATCGGTCCTGCGATCGGCACACATGAGGATACAGGACAGTTTGTGAACGAGTTCGTCGTCTCATGTCAGCTTCCACTCGTCATCGATGCGGACGCGCTAAACGTCATCGATCTGACAAGTCTCAGAAGAAGGACGGTCGACGCCATACTCACCCCGCATCCAGGTGAGATGTCACGTCTCGTGGGAAAGAAGACCGACGAAATCCAGGCGAACAGGATTGGACTGTCCTTCAAGCTCGCAAAGGATTACGGTTGCTATGTGATCTTGAAGGGGATGAATACCGTTGTCGCGCATCCGGATGGGAGGGTGGCTATAAATGTCACAGGAAATCCAGGAATGGCATCTGCAGGGATGGGCGATGCATTGACGGGTATGATATGTGCCTTCATTTCACAGGGCATCCCCACCTGGGAGTCATGTCTGTCTGCAGTGTATATACACGGACTTGCCGGTGATATGGCGGCCGAAAAACATGGTGAAAGATCTTTGATTACTACCGATGTGATTAAGGAAATAAGTAAGGTTATTAAACAGTTAGAACGCTAAAGTGATACGTTAGAGAATTTAAGTGAAACATTTAACCAAATCTCCCGAAGAGACTCAGAAATTGGCGCAGAGCTTTGCTCGTAGTTTGAAGGGTGGTGAAGTGATCCTTCTAAATGGTGATCTCGGTGCCGGAAAGACCTGCTTCGTCCAGGGGCTAGCCAGCGCACTGGATATTCCATCCACTGTCTACGTCAGGTCGCCTACATTTGCGTTGATCAATGAGTATTTGGGTGGAAGGTTATCGCTCTATCACTTTGACTTTTACCGACTGACTGAGCCTTCAGAGTTGGATGGATTGGGTTTGGATGAGTATCTATTTGGCGATGGAATCACAGCGATTGAATGGGCTGATAAGTTTCCGGATATGCTGCCGGATGACGCCATCGAAATTAATTTTCGTTTGATCGATGAGAATACGAGGGAGATTACAATTTTTTTTAATGCACAAGGAGAAAATCCAAATTACAAGCACCAAATAACAAATAAATAACAATCACCGAAATTACAATGATCGAAATAAATTCGTTTTGGTCATTCGGTGATTGGAATTTCGAATTTATTTGTGATTTGTGATTTGGAGCTTGGAATTTATCTATAGGGGGATTGAATGATTT
>CAYWIG010000109.1:0-6007 GCA_964458295.1 uncultured Myxococcales bacterium | reverse complement strand
CCTGACCTGTAACCCTCACCGGACGCTTATGCCCAGGCAGAACGAATGAGAGCAGGAGCATAGCCCCGATCCTTACAGGAATGTCGGATTCTAGAAAGACTCCACCCATGCTGACATCCGTGGAATTCACATAAAAGAGACCATCGCCCAATTCATCCTCAAAGATGATTTTAGTCTTATACCGTTTTCTAGGGTGTAACCTTTTTTCTGTTACCGATTTTCTCATGAGTTAAACCAACAATCTTCCGACGAGATCGAAGAAGTCGTCCGGATGAAAAGGTCTCAGGATGATGGATGAGTTGGCAATTCTGGAAAGTCTATCCCGCATTTTCGCTTCCGTGATATTATCCCTACACAGAAAAATTTTCGGTATAGTTACTATCGGCTCCGCCTCACCCATCCTCCTATAAATCTCCTCGAACTTTTTTCCGAATATGTTCGAATTGAATATTCCTAGGTCCGTTTTCTCGCGACGAAAGAAATGAGGTCTCGCCTCCTCAAACCTCTTCCTGATAATCAAGTTCGCTCCTAATGAATCCAATAGGAGTTCGTACATATTCCCAGCGAGTTCAGAGCGGTCGGCTATTATTATCCGTCTTTGTCTTCCCACGGTCGTCATCATAGCCCACTGAAGGTACAGTAGCAAGCTGCGGAAAGATACGGTGCGCCTATATTTACGTTCTGGCTTGACTTTTTAGGGGTGCTCACGTACATACAATAATACATAGATATCGGTTTTTATAAGACTTTTTCGATTTTTAAAATTTTAACCAGCTTTAAGGAGGGGAGTTATGAAAAGATTTACTTTGGTAGTTTTGGCAGTGGCATGTGCCGCGATGCTCTTCGGCTGTGCCCAACAGCAGAAGAAGCCGGTCCCGACCGCGAATCTGCAGAGAATCCACTTTGACTTCGATAGATCCAATATCAAGCCAGAGTATGAACCGGTTCTCCGTGGCAACGCCGCATGGACGCAGGCGAATCAAAATTCAGTCGTAACGATCGAAGGCCACTGTGACGAGCGCGGATCAGTTGAATACAACATCGCCCTCGGTGATCGCCGTGCGCACTCCGCCAAGAACTACCTGATGAACCTCGGTGTTCCTGGTGGTCGTCTCAACACGATCAGCTACGGCAAGGAACGCCCTCTCTGCACAGAACACACAGAGAGCTGCTGGTGGCAGAACCGTCGTGACGAATTCGTAGCCCACTAAGGGCCTAGAAGCAGTTTTGTCGCGATAAGCATGTGATTTTTGCTCCCTTAGCGGAGCGATAAAGACAGCGCGCCTCGTACACGGGGCGCGCTGTTCTGTTTTCGGGCCGAGGATAATAAAAATATATTTAGTATCGGCATTGACAATATCGGCCAGCTGCGTCTTTAATCACGTGTCACAGACATAGTGAGAAAGCACCTGGCTTTTTTGGGATTTGAATCTCATCTTTTCACAACTCCCTTCACTGCGATTGGAGACTGGAGGAACGATATGCGAAGGTTTTTGAGTGTAGCTTTGATAGCAGCAACGGTTTTGCTGGCCGATCTGGCCTTTGCCAGAAATCCTGAGGAGCGCATGCGCGACTTGGAACAACAACTCGCAAACCTTCAGAGAACTTATATGTCGAACAACCAGAGCACGGCCTCCGCAATCGCCGGTGCCCAAGCAGTCAGGGAAGAATGGAATATTCTAAAGGGCCAGGTCGATGCGAACAGACACCTCATCAAAGCTGAAAATGAAGGCCTGCTGCGAGTGATGAGTGGACTCGACCACCGGATCACCGCCATAGAGGATAGGATGGCGATATTCGCAAGTCAGCTCTCCAAGGCCCTATCGACCGTTGCACCACAAGCTGCTGCAGAAGGTGATCTGTACCAGAAAGGCTTGGACCTGATAAACAAATCGAAGTATCTGGAGGCAGCAGCAACGTTTCAAAAATTTATAAACAAATACGGCAAGAGTCCATTCGCACCGAGCGCTATGATGTGGGTGGGAGAATGCTATTACTCCATGCGCGACAACCAGCGCGCCATCAAGGAGTATCAGAAATTCATCGAGAGATATCCACGCGACAAAAACATTCCAACCGCCATATTCAAGCAGGGAAATGCTTTTTTCAACCTCGGCATGATCGATGAGGCCAAGGCCTTCTATCAGAAGGTTCTCCAGAAATATCCATCCAGCTCCGCTGCAAATTTAGCTAAGGCGAAGATCGAAAGCATCAAGGATAGAAAACAGAGATCGAACCAATCGGCGTCGAACAACAGCGGGCTTGGCTCGTATCCGACTGAGACCGTTCAGCAGAGAAATCAACGCATCAGAGGTAGAAGTCCCCAGCCCAACAACAAGAAGAAAAGCAGCGGCAGTAAGCGTCCGTGGGAAGGCTTCTAATCCTTTCATGAAGATATTAGGCATCGAATCATCCTGTGATGAAACCGCAGTTGCGATCATCGACTCCGGAAGAATATTATCGAGCCTCGTCGCCACGCAACACGATGTTCATGAGCGCTTCGGTGGAGTTGTTCCTGAACTGGCATCCAGAAGACATATGGAGAATATCGTCCCGCTCATCGGGGGCGCTCTTCAGGAAGCATCGATTTGCTTGGACGATGTCGGTGGCATCGCTGTAACGAACGCGCCAGGTCTCGTCGGTTCACTCCTCGTCGGCATATCGATGGCGAAGGGAATCGCGTACTCGAAAGAGATTCCACTTATCGGCATAAATCATCTCGAAGGACATCTAAATGCAGCGACCCTTGAGTTCGGCGAGGTACCAACACCATACGTAGGACTGGTAGTCTCCGGTGGACACACGAGTTTGTACCTAGTCGAGGACTTTGGAAATTATACCTTACTCGGCGCCACTCGCGATGATGCTGCTGGTGAGGCATTCGATAAGGTAGCCAAGCTCCTGGGGTTGGGTTACCCTGGAGGTCCAGCAATAGATATGGCGTCGGTAAGTGGCGATTCAAAAGCCTTTAAGTTTTCAAGACCACAGTTTTCCAATCGGACATTGAAGGGTGTAACCCCACGTGAATTCGACTTCAGCTTCTCCGGAATCAAAACCGCGGTTCTACATCTGTACAAAAAGCAGGAGGATGCATCCGGCAATTTTATCTCCGATCTCGCTGCGAGTTTTCAGGAATCGGTGGCGAAGATATTGGTCGATCAGCTGGTGGCAGCTGCTAAGAAATATAATACCAAAGCCGTCGTAATTTCAGGTGGTGTCGCAGCGAATCGCAGGCTTCGCTCCCTTCTGAAAGAGCGTGCAGGTGAGGAGGGCATCGAGTCGTTCATCCCATCGATGGAATTTTGCACCGACAATGCAGCGATGATAGCATATGTCGGCTGGCGACGTTTGGGGCTTGGCGAAAAGAGTGATTTTACATTAAACGCGATAGCAAACTGTGAAATCGGTACTTAAATTAAGAATTAAGAGTTAAGAATGAAGAATTGAATGAAAAATTAAGAATTGTTTGGAATCGACATAACAACTCTTAATTCTTAATTGTACTCTTAATTCTTCATTTTTAATTCTTAATTAAAATGACTATTAGCTCAGTACATTCTCTGCTCAAGAGACACAAAATTCACCCCAAAAAGCGATTGGGGCAGCATTTCCTACATGCTACCCCTACGATTAAAAAAATCGTAGAATCACTGAATATTAAGTCTTCCGATGTAATAATCGAAATAGGTCCAGGCCCTGGTATCATGACGGGCTACATCGCCGATAGGGCGAAAAAGGTTTATGCGATAGATACCGATTCCTCGATGATCGATATAGCGAGTGAAGAGCTTGCTGATTTTAAAAACATCGATTGGATAAACAGCGATGTTTTGGCGGTCGATCTGTGTGAATTATTACCTAAGGGAAAGAAGGTTAAGCTCATCGGCAACCTCCCCTACAACATCTCCTCACAGATAATCTTCTGGATGATCGATAATCGCGAAAGAATCTCCAGCGCAGTGATCATGTTGCAGAAGGAGGTTGCACAGAGGATATGTGCTAAGCCTGGCAAAAAAGACTATGGAATTCTTTCCGTAATCTCTCAGAGCTTTGCAGCCTGCAAAAAACTCTTCGATGTGCCGAGGGGAAACTTTATCCCTCCTCCTGAAGTGACTTCGACCGTAATTATGATGGATTTCGAGAATTCCAACTATAAGATTGACGATGAAGATCATTTCAAAAAAGTTATCAAAGCGGCATTTGGAAAACGTCGCAAGACGATCCGAAATTCACTCCTTGGAGCTAAGTTCAAAACAGAGGTCGTCGATGCATCTCTTTCCTCTTCTGGCATCAATCCCAAAAGAAGGGCCGAAACGCTATCGGTTGAGGAGTATATAGAGCTGGCGGGGGTTCTTTGAAAGAGCTTAAAAACTCACGTTCGCCACGTTCGACACCCCCCCATATCATACTGGAATGATTTGACTAATCAACTTCAATATATGATTAAACGACAATGGAAAACATAAAATCAAAGATTAAAATCCCACACACGCTGGCCCTCATTTCATCAATTGTCATCATCGTTGCGGCACTCACCTGGATCGTCCCCTCCGGCGAGTACAATCGTGTAAAAAATGCTGATGGAAGAACGCTTGTCGAGGCCGGTTCATATCATGAGGTTGAATCAAATCCTCAAGGTGCGATCGATGTTCTGCTCGCCCCCTTCGAGGGACTCGAGCGCGCGATGGAGATCGTTATCTTCATACTGATCATCGGCGGAGCGTTCGGCATTATTCTAAAGACAGGGGCTGTGGATGCCGCCATCGTGAAGGCGGCGAACGCACTTTTGGGAAAAGAAATAATCGTGATACCGGTCATGATGATCCTGTTCTCAATTGGAGGTGCGACGTTTGGAATGTCCGAGGAAACGATTCCATTTATCGCAATTTTTGTTCCATTCGCCCTCGCACTCGGCTACGATTCGATCGTCGGGCTCGCCATCCCGTTCGTCGGGGCGGGACTCGGTTTCGCCGGGGCAATGTTCAATCCATTTACGGTCGGCATAGCGCAAGGAATAGCAGAGCTCCCACCTTTCTCGGGAGTCGGTTACAGAACATTTTGCTGGGCTGTGATCACAACCGTAGGAATCATCTTCGTCATGCTCTACGCGAGGAAGATCAAGAGGGATCCCACAAAATCTCTGACGTACGAGATGGACCAGAAGAAGAGAACCGAGCTTCCGGACCTAAAAGCTCGAGATACGCACATGAGTACGTCTCAAAAAATGGTCATCATCACATTCCTCCTTGGAATGGCCTTGCTCGTCGTGGGTGTTCTTAAATGGGGATGGTACATCAAGGAGATCTGCGCCCTATTCATGGCGATAGGTTTCCTTTGTGGCATCGCCGCAAAGATGGGGCCGAGTAAAATATCCGACTGTTTTATCGATGGAGCTCGCGATCTCTGTGGCGCAGCCGTCATCGTAGGCTTCGCGCGCGCAATCTTAGTCATCGCGGAGGATGGAAAGATCATAGATACCGTCCTTCACAAACTCGCCGGCATAGTCGAGGGTGTGCCGCATATCGTATCAACCTGGATCATGTTTCTCGTTCAGACGGTTATCAACTTCTTCGTCCCATCCGGCTCTGGCCAGGCAGCGATTACGATTCCTGTCATGGCACCACTTAGCGATTTGATCGGGATCAAGAGGCAGGTAGCCGTCCTCGCCTATCAATTCGGCGACGGATTCACAAACCTCATCATCCCCACAAGCGTCGTACTCCTGGGATGTCTGATGGTTGCCAAAGTTCCATGGAGTAAATGGGCGAGATGGATTTTGCCGCTTCAGCTAGTATTCATCGTGCTAGGATGTGCCCTTCTTAGCGGTGCTATATTGATCGGATTTGGAACCTAACTTATATTAGCCAATAATATCATAGGTTTCCTGTATAGACCCACCACCCCCAATACAGACCCCTTCCTTTTTCAATTGAACTACATAAGTAGGTCGTATAAAGGTTCATTTGAAAGGGGTACTCGTCATGGTTGAAATGCTTGGATCTCCCGT
>CAYWIG010000108.1:0-6012 GCA_964458295.1 uncultured Myxococcales bacterium | reverse complement strand
GCTTATTAATAAGATCACTACGGGCCCGATGCATTCTATTCTGCTGCAAATACGCAGTCAGCTGCCCCTTAACCTCCTCGAACGGCTGCTTAAACTTACCCTTTCTGGCCTCATAAAGGGCCTTAACCTCTTTAGGGCTTGGCTCCTCAACCTTCGCGTCCACCTCGCTCTTTAAGTATTCCTCCTTGCTCTTTCCAGCCTTAGCCGCAGCGGCCTCGAGGAGTTTTTCTTCAACTAGACCGTCGAGAATCCTCTTCTTGATCTGATATATTTGAGTCTGAACTTTCTGAAGCTGACCGCTAGCCGCTTCGTCTAGTTCGACCATCGTTATGGAAACTCCGCCAACTTTCGCGGCATCACCAGTCGCCTTTGAACCTTGGCCCCTCTTGCATGGACCCGAACAGGCCACTATGGCCGTGGAGATTAACAGACATAAAACCGCTATGGAAAATTTCTTCATCGCTTCCCCCTTTCACCATTTATATGCTTAAAATTCCCGTGTATTTATCATCAGCCAAAAGGAGCATGCAAGGAAAACTGACGTGCATTCCTTGACTTGTGGCCTATCTCCTAGTAAAGACGCGCCAAACCTTTCAAATATTTTAATAAATAAGGAGGAGATCATGGAGAGAAACAGGTGGTTTGTGGTAGTAGGCGCCATACTCATTCAACTTTGTTTGGGCGCCATCTACGCATGGTCGGTCTTTACAAAACCTCTCGTCGAGGCGGGTTGGACGAAAACCGAGACACAGGCGGTATTCGCAGCGGGACTGGCTTTTTTCGCGATCGCCATGGTGATAGCGGGTAGACTGATGCCAAAATGGGGCCCACGTAAGTTGGCAATATTGGGTGGAGTAGTCCTCGGTGTAGGCTATGTACTCGCAGGCCTCTTCGGCGGAACGAACTTTCTTCCCGTATTTTTCTTCATAGGAGTCATCGGTGGCATTGGAATCGGACTCGCATATGTTGTACCGATCGCGGTCGGCATGCGCTGGTTCCCCGATAAGAAGGGCTTGGTGACAGGTCTTTCGGTCGCAGGCTTTGGTTTTGGAGCGATGCTCTGGGTAAAGCTCGCAGGTTCATGGGCGGGCCTCTTAAATCCAAGCGCGCTTGGACTCAGTGGAACGTTTATACTCTACGGCATAATCTTTCTCATCGCAGTTCTCATCGGTAGCATATGGATGACATTTCCAGCAGAGGGATGGACACCAGCTGGCTGGACGGCACCAGCAACTCCGGCAGGCACACAGGCTGCTGGCGCGGTGGAGTTCAAGAGCAGTGAGATGCTCCGTACACCTCAGTATTACATGATACTCCTAACATTTGCCTTCGGTGCTAGCGCAGGCCTTATGAGCATAGGACTCATGAAACTCTTTCCGATGCAGGCGCTTACCGCCACAGGAATGGAGACGACTGCAGCGAGCGCAGTCGCAGGAACCGCAATGGCGATTTTCTTTTCACTGGCGAACGGAATCGGGCGTATCGCTTGGGGTGCAATCAGCGATAAACTCGGACGTAAAACCTCGATCACCCTCATGATGGCTACGCAGGGAATCATCGTAATCGCTTTTCAGTGGATGGCGGGAACGCCGGCGCTTCTCTATCTCGGCGCAACGCTTATCGGTTTTAACTTCGGTGGAAATTTTGCACTCTTCCCCTATATTACCGCCGATACGTTCGGTACGAAGTCGGTTGGACAGAACTACGGATGGATATTCTTGGCATACGGCGTTGGTGGAATAGTCGGGCCGATCCTCGGAGGTAAGCTCGGCGACATGGGTAACTTCCCGCTCGCATTTACAATCTGCGGTGTTGCATGTCTCGTAGCCGCTGGAATTATTTCCGCAGTCAGAGCCCCAAAACATCACTATGCTACTGCCAATACACAGCTCGGAACACAGACATCGTAGATCTACCTATCTTATGATACGAAAACCCCCTGGAATGAATTTTTCAGGGGGTTTTTTAATATGGCCTAAATTCGCATCGTGATTTTTTTAACTTTTTGATGCCAGACACCGGATTCCAGATGCCCCATGCTAACAATTAAGTCCTTACTGATGTGACAGGCATCCGGGATCTGGTATCCAGCATCCGATTTTTAAAAATACGCAATAATTATAAAGTTTAGTATCGATTTCATTCTTAAAAAAACTACGCAACAAATCACAGGATCTGCCGATAATGAAGGTGAGAGAAGTATTTTAACCGGGGTTAGGGGGTCTTGTGAATAAGGGAAAATTTCTACTATCCGCGTTGTGCTCTATCCTGATTGTATTAATGATTACAGTGAGTTATGCTGGATCAAAGGTCGATCCGTACATCAAGGCGATGACGGTTGGCAAGGGGAGCGTCGGAGCTAAAGCGGCATCATTAAATTCATCCGTAAATATCACTGAATCATCAGACACAAGAAGCATCTTCATAAAAACTACAAATCCAGAAGCGGTTAAGGAGCTCATTAAAGATAACGGAGGAATGGTTCATACCGTAGGTGGAAGTATCATGACCGCGTCTGCATCATTGAATACGATCGACATCATCGCCGAATCCGATGACGTCGAATTCATAGAGGGCGGAAAGCCGATCGACCTCTCGAACGACATGGGGTCACTTGAAACCAATACCTCAGAGGTTCATAAGGGCACAAATCTCCCTCAAGCCTACACCGGTCAAGGCGTCATCATCGGAGTTATCGA
The DNA here is from genome assembly GCA_964458295.1 of uncultured Myxococcales bacterium. GTDB lineage: Bacteria > UBA10199 > UBA10199 > 2-02-FULL-44-16 > JAAZCA01 > JABGOS01. The sequence goes on along the minus strand of CAYWIG010000108.1, from coordinate 3,313 downwards.
CACAGGAATCGACTTTTCGCATCCCGATTTCTATGACGCCGACGGAAGAAGCAGAATCCTCTCCGTATGGAATCAAACTAGAAGCAGTGGGCCATATCCGATGGAGATCGATGACAGCTTCGGCACTGAATGTGTCGCTGATTCAATTGTCGACGGATCATGCCCCCTATACGATGCTAACGGACATGGAACCCATGTCGCTGGCACGGCTGCGGGAAGCGATGAGACATACAGAGGCGTTGCACCGGATGCCAATATAATCGTCGTAAGTTATGATTCAAGCGTAAGTCTAGAATCTGGTTACGCGGAACCGATCTTCTCAACGAAGATCTGCCAAGCAGCCTATTACGTCTTCGCGAAAGCGAGTCAGCTTGGAATGCCGGCAGTAATAAATTTAAGTTTAGGAACTCACATAGGCGCGCACGACGGAACATCGCTCTTCGAGGAGTGTCTCTCCGAACTCCTGGATAATTCCGCAGGACGCGCAATCGTAGCAGCGGCAGGAAATGAATATTACGAAGAGGGTAGACATACAGGAATTCACGCCGGAACCGACGTAAACGGTCAAGTGGCGTCAAATTTTGAAATAAAGAAGATAACGAACGATAGAATTTATTATATCGATGTATGGGGAAGCGCTGGCAGCGATCTCTCCGTTGGCCTTGCAATCCACGATGGAGATCCCTCCAATACGGCAATCAAGTATTCGGGCGACATAGCGATGGGAGATCAGTCCAGTGGTGATTTTCTAGGTGGCGCTATAGAATATGCGATCAACTTCAGCGAAACGAGTTCGGTCCTCAATGGAAAACCACATGCGGGAATAAGGATTAAGCTCAATTCCTCATTTTCAGCTATCGATAGCCACAGCTTTGATCTGGTCTTATCCGGAAGTGGAAGTTTCGACGCCTGGCTCTTCCCGGATAAGGACAGTGAAACCGCCAAACCAATTCTATTTACCGATCAATCTGGATCCAGCGCAAACGGATGGGACCATATACCTGGCGACAGTCTGAAGACGATCGCGATACCGGCGACATCTCCAAATATAATTGCAGTAGGAGCCTACACAACTCGTAACAGATGGGATAAGGGCGCTGGCTGTTGTGAAGTTGCCTTCGAATTGGATCAGCTTCTCGATTTTTCAAGTGCAGGCCCAACACCATCGCCTGAGTTTACCGGTACCAAACCCGATATCGCGGCACCAGGTGGAATGATAGCATCAACGCTCTCATCACATGCTCAGTACAACAGTCTACTCGTGATGCCTGACGGAATTCACGCACTACAAGCCGGCACGAGCATGGCAGCTCCGTTCGTATCAGGAACGATAGCGCTCATGTTTTCAGCTGATCACAACTTCACATACCTCGATGTAAAGAACGCTCTCATAGCGAGTGCCTACGTCGATGATGCGGTAGGAGCCGCACCCAATGATAGATGGGGTCATGGAAAATTGGATGTCCTAGCTGCAGTGGAAACTGCGGTGAACGGTGGAGCATCGGGACGTTTTGACAGAAATGAAAGCCTCGACGAACCCGATGGCGACGCAGCGACCTCAAGTGGCGGAAATGGTGGATGTACGCTGATGGCATCGACGCCGAACCTCGATAGCTTGTTAGTATTATTCGGGATGCTGATCATCTCGATAACGTTTGTAGCGATCAGAAGAAGAACAATAAACGCATAATTACATTGAAATAATTAAGCCCGGTTCTTCACTTGGCATCTCTCCCCCATGCCTTATAAGTGGAAGCCGGGTGTTTTTTTATGTAAATTCAAGGGGTTCCAGTCTACAAGTAAATTGCCAATAATAGCAAAAAAATAGCAACAAATCTTCAATCGGATCGATAACTTCTATGATTTCTATTGAAGAAAGCAGGGATTCATGTTCAACACGGCACCCTCAAATTCCACGTGGGTTGTGTACTGCAGGATACGGAATTTGCACTTTTGATGCTGTTTTATCGATAACTAACATATAAGAATCGTCGTATAAGATTTGGCTGCGTATATGAAGAAGCTCATTCTAACAACTACATTCTCACTGATCATCGCAATCCTCTCAATAGGATGTGGGTCCTCTGAATCCGATTTTCAAATATCAACTTCAGACTCACCCGCTGATAGCGAATCAAACAACTATGAGGATTCCTCCAACGGAATCGATATTTCAGAGGATGGCAAGCTCACCCTCTCCTTGACTGAGGGGTGGTGGAACTCGGATTGGAAATATAGAAAGACGGTGACGATCCACAACGCCAACGATGATATTCAAAATTATCAGTTAAAACTCTCCGTTGAGTATGATGAAAGCATGAACCTGGATTTCTCTGATATTAGATTTATAAACGATGCAGGGAATCCGCTGAACTTTTGGGTGGAAAATATCACAGATGGAAGTTCAGCAACTGCATGGGTAAACGTAGATTCATTAAACAACGGCACAAATGACATATTCATATACTACGGAAATCCAACGGCTTCGGAAGTCAGCAATGGAGAAAACACATTTCTATTTTTTGACGATTTTGAAACCTTTGAAGGATGGATGACGCATGGAGGCGGATCGTTGGAACAAAGCGATGTTTTTTCGTTTTCAGGTAATAATTCTGTAAGAAAAATAACTAACAACGACCCCAACGGGGGTTATAAGGATTTTACCGATGATTTGAGCAGAGGCGTTATATTGGAATTCTACGTTTATCGATTCACTGGATATAGCGGTGGAGCGGCTGATCGCGTCGGTCTAGTGAATGATGATGGTGACGGCTATGGATGGATCTACAACCATAGCAACCAGGGTTTAGGTATTGATCGCAGAAGTTCATATTCCGGAGCTGTATCAGCATACGTCGAAGCCGATAACACTCTCGATGGATGGGTATTTGGCAAACTGATCGTTACGGAATCAGATGAAATTATAGCTGAACATTATGTCGACGGAGTTGTGAGTGGAGAAACATCTTACTCAAATACCTCATATGACAATTTTTCCAGGGTGTACATATTTGGCGGTCATGATTATCTGGTGGATCAAATTAAGGTCCGCAAATACGTAACGGAGGAACCCATACATTCCTTCTCGAGCAAGGATCAACGGTATTCGACTGTCGGTATAGCTACATCCAAGGTTTTTTATACTGAATCTGCAAGCGGTGTGGAATGGAAAAATGCGTTTTATGAGGCCAGCGAGGCGGGTGTCGCTGTGAAGATCAGGACTGCAGATGATGTGAAGATGAATGGAGCTCCTGATTTTTCCAACTGTGAAGAAGTGATTTCGGGAATGGATATATCAAACAACAACTGTGTC
>CAYWIG010000107.1:2173-6112 GCA_964458295.1 uncultured Myxococcales bacterium | reverse complement strand
GTGTGGGAGGTACCACACGCCTCGCAGACGAGCGCTACGACCGGCACACCCCAGAGGCGCTGGCGCGACACGCACCAGTCGGGTCTCGCCGAGACCATCCCGCCTATTCTCTGCTCACCCCAAGGTGGAATCCATTCGACCTTAGCGATCGCATCGAGCGCCCGCTTACGAAGATCGTTCTCCTTCATCGAGATGAACCACTGATCGGTAACCCTGAAGATGATCGGCCGCTTACATCTCCAACAATGAGGATATGAGTGGCTGATCTCATGCGTATGAATGAGGGAATCGTTTTCGATCATCTTATCGATGATCATCTGATTCGCATCCTCAACGAAGACACCCTCGAGCCACGGAAGGTTACATTCATGCGTAAATTTTCCCGTATCATTCACCGGAGCCAAAATCTCCAACCCATACTGCTGGCCGATATCAAAATCCTCCTGACCGTGACCGGGCGCTGTATGTACAGCGCCAGTTCCAGCCTCGAGGGTTACATGTTCACCGAGGATTATCAGCGAGTCACGTTCGATGAGTGGATGCCTACACCTCTTATGCTCGAGCTCCTTTGCCGTCGGTTTACCGACGGTCGTGGAATAACCCTTACCTACCGATTCCATGACCGAATCGAGCAGACCCTCGGCAAGAATCCAAACTTCATCATCAACCTTCACCGCGACGTATGGAAGCTCCGGATTCAATGCGATACCCAAGTTTGCCGGAATGGTCCAAGGCGTCGTCGTCCAGATGACCACTGAGATCTTTTCGTTGCCCAACTTCCACGCCTTTCGAAACTTCTCGTCGTCGAGAAGTTTGAACTTAACGTAGATCGACGGTGATGAATGATCCTTATATTCGACCTCGGCTTCAGCGAGCGCCGTCTTGCACGATGCACACCAGTAGATAGGCCTCTTACCCTTATAGAGGGAGCCTGTGTTCACGAACTTACCAAACTCCCTCGCGATCGACGCCTCATAGTCATAGGACATCGTCAGATACGGCTTATCCCATCTCGCAAAGACACCAAGCCTCTTGAACTCATCGCGCTGAAGATCGACGAAGCCTTTTGCATGTTCCCTGCACGCCTCCCTCACATCTACCGGATCCATCGTATGCTTCTTGGGTCCCAACTTTTTCTCAACCCCGAGTTCGATCGGAAGGCCGTGACAGTCCCATCCGGGAACAAACTCACACCTGTAGCCGCTCATATTCTTATACTTGACTACGATATCCTTCAGAATCTTGTTGAGTATCGTTCCGAGATGAAGCCCCCCATTCGCATAGGGAGGTCCGTCATGCATGATATATTCAGGACTCTTTGCATTCTTCTCGATGATGCGCTCATACATCTTTTCATCATACCAGCGCTCCAGCTGTTTCGGTTCACGCTCCGAAAGGTTCCCCTTCATAGGGAACTCCGTCTTCGGAAGGTTTAGAGTGTCTTTATAGTTCTTCTTCTCCATATTTCACCTGCATCAGTCTTTGTTGTGAATTGTCTAACCCCTGGGATTGTAATTCATGCATGTGAATTACAGTCCCAGCGGTTTACGTGGTATCAATTTATTCCGAAATACCCACATTTGATATATCCGGAGTGGACTTCCTAAGAAAATCCCCTATCGAAGCCAAGATCTTTTTTTCCTCCCTACCGGTGCTCACCTGATTTTCCACAAGGCCCTTCAAACGGGAGCCGATCTTCACAAGCGTCCTGCCGGTGCCTGTATGGACATATACATCCAGCTGGTAGTAGGAGTTTATCACCCCATAGTCGCATCTATCGAATAGCCATACGCAATGGGAATCCGACTTTACCGGCATCCAGGCGGTGGTGATGAGCCCCTGGTGTAGATTCTCATTTCCAATGGGATAGCCGTGATCCCTAAGCGCCCATCTGATTGCATAGTATATATCGTTTGGCAGCGCATTGTAATCGCGACTCCACCTCTTTCCATCGGTGTATTCACGCGAATCGATAAGCGCCTTGCCACAGGATGACACTGTCAGTGAAAACAGGATCAGCGCTATTGAAAAAAATCTAAACATCATGTGTATCTCCCTAGTAATCGTCCCACCTGCCAGGTGTGGGTCTCGCACCCCAATAATCTCACCTGGCAGGTGAGACGCCGCTATTTAACCTCACAGCCCCTCTTCCAGAACTTCACATACATAAACACGCCGACGGCGAACATCACTATCGAAAGGCTCTGCGATGTCGAAAGCCATGGTTCGATAACGAATCCCCTCTCGATATCGCCCCGGAAGAACTCGTTGAAATATCTCAAAATTGCATAGAGCATCAGATAGGTCGCCATCAATTGGCCATCGAACTTCTTGAAACGCCTGACGATCATCAGTATCGAAAAAATTACGAGCTCACCTGTCGTCTCCATAAGCTGTGTCGGAAAGAGCGGGGTGCCCCCGGGTGCAAACGCCTCCGCATGTCCTGGAAATGTGAGCGCATACCAAGCGCCGTGGGATGCCTCCCGCCCGAAACAACACCCGGCCATAAGACAGCCTATCCTTCCGGCAGCATGTCCGATCGATATCGCCGGAGCGAATATATCGAGGGTGATCAGAAGCTTCATCTTGTTCCGCCTGATAAACCAAACCGAGACGAGCAAACTGCAGATGAGGCCGCCGTAGAAGACGAGTCCTCCTCGCCAGACCTGAAAGAGTATCAACGGATTTTGAAAGAATTCGGCCCGCTGACTTATGAAGACATGAAAAATTCTGGATCCAACGATCGCCGCCACGAGGATGTAGAATACAAGATCGAGCGCTTTGGCAGGGCTTTGCCCCAGTCGTTTACTCTCGTGAACCGCCCAGATAATTCCAAGGACGAAGCCGGTCGCGACAAGGACACCGTAGGTGTTAATCGTGATCCCACCAAAGAGCGGAATTTTGAATAATACTGGATACATAGCTGATTTCTATAGGGAATATCATTTGGAAAGTAAAGGGAAATGAATTGGGGAATTTTGAGGGTGTCATCCCCGTGAAAACGGGGATCCAGTATTTCAACAATTGCTAGATTCCCGCCTTCGCGGGAATGACATTGGAAATGAAAGAGAGCGATATCGCCTGATAAGCAACACTCCTCGGAGGTGATACGCAGTACCTCCTGCGAGGTGTGTTGCGACCATATAGTCTCACACACCTACGAGGAGCGACTAACGTCGCACCTCGCAGGAGCGTTCGACCACACGCGATCCAATTTCCAAACCCCTGGGGTTTGGGGAGGTCAGATACAAAAAGGGCGTGATGTCAGCAAAATGAACATACCATTCTGACAATCACGCCCAGATATATCCCTAACCAATTCTATTCTTTAACCACAGGTATTTCCTGACGATCTCAATAAGACGGGCAGCATCATTTTTGGGATTGAAGAATGTATCCTTTCCTCGATCCATGAGCGCCTTGATAAACTGAGTTGTTACCTTACTCAAATGATCGATCAGCCTCAGGTCACCATCATTCGCCGAACCGCGCATTTCACCCAACTCCTCCACTATAAAACCAAGAACCGATTTAATATGAAAATTCCTAATTTCATTCTTCGACTGCTGCCAATTCACCGTCAGTCTACCCCTGCCCGTTGCAGCACCACCGGTGGCCTTCTTGCTGGAACCAACCATATTCACCCTACCATTGACAAAGCTTTTCACCCTATGCAGCTTTGCTTGTCTTCTCCATCCTTCAGGCCATCTAATCTTAGCAGTCCCACCCTCCCCATTCGTCCTCCAAAGTTGTGCATTCCCCTCCTTAAAAGAGGGCAGCAAACCTCTAATCATCCTATGCGCTTTTCTCCTCGCCTTAACTCGCAATTCTTCAGGGGAAGAATAATCGTAGACGCCTGCAACATTGAGCGTTTCAAGCTGAGCCTCATCCAGCGAAGCTACAAATGCGGTGATAATAATTCCGATTTGTCCGGAATCG
>CAYWIG010000107.1:0-2159 GCA_964458295.1 uncultured Myxococcales bacterium | reverse complement strand
TCCTACGGCGTCGCGGGCCACCGCTAAAAGCAGGTTTGTTTCGCTGGCCTGTTGCGCGAGCACCCCTGCAACCTCATCCAACTCCTCATTGACTCCCACCAGAGTGTCGCGCACTCCACCCGCACAGTCGGATAGGTCCTGCATATCACAATCGATGCTATTTAATTTATAATACATATCCGCTATCTGGCCGGGTACAAACTCAGGAATGATAATAGCTGAGGTTGTATCGTTCATCGTTCTGTATATATCCTCTATTTTCTTATTGATCTTCCACGCGAACATGAGCAGCGACTCTAAAGCCATATATTCACTCTCCCAACGATCAGTATCATCGACATCAAGTTCGGCCACCTCCGCGCGCAATCTGTCGAGCTGTTTTTCAGCGGCGATGACAAATCTTCTATATCCAGCCAAACCAGGAACCGATTTAGCCAACTCGACCCTCTTCCCGCCCAGATCATCGACGAACTCAGTGAAAAAGGCTCGGTCTACAGTCGGAGGCGGCGGCTTACCCGAACCCACACGCGCAGTGGACAGGAAATGCATGAGCCCCTTAGGCTCAAAGGCGGTCGCTGTCTTTTTCGCCCTGTATAGCGCCACAACACTTTCACTAAAAGCTGATAGAACGGCTACAGCTTCAACGATTAAAGCGGGGATATCCGCGTCGTCCTCGCTGAATTTAGCGAAGGTCTTGACCACATCAACATGAACATCGAACGAATCGGGAATTCCGCCTCTATCAGGATCAAATTTAGCCGAATACATTCCAAATTTTTCATCCGCTTTGATCCACTGTCTCGCAAGGGCTTCCAAGTTCTCCAGCTCCGCTGCAATTGCGATCACTTCATCTATATATTGATCTCTCTCCTCCCTACTATCCGGTATTGTCTTAATTCCGCCAATCCTTTTGCCCAACTTCTTTATGTATGGCCTAAGCGGTTTTACATGTTGTATCATGCTCGATAGGTTACTCCTCGCACCTTGCAACCTATCATCAAATTCTCGAGATAGAGCCCTCGCGCGAAGTTGGGCACGGGCCGTAAAACTTGGCGAACCAGGCGCATTATATTCATCCAAAACTGCAATGGCGTGAAAACCGAATACCTGCTCGAATCTCATATCCCTATCATCACCGGTTAGTGACGTAATAGGTCGAAGGATAGGTGCAAGATCGCCGGTTCCCACTCGAGGAGGATGTCCTGCTGGAGATTTTGCATCTGTCGAAGCTCCTGTTGTACCGGCAGCATCGTCTTCTGCACCCGCTGCTGGAGCTGTTCCACCTTCTGCTCCAGCTGCAACAGGGGCACCACTTGTGGGAGGTGCTGGTGGACGTCCACCATCCTCTGGAGGTGGTGTGCCACCATCGTCATCACCCTTTAGGGTTTCTTCCGCTGCGCGGCTCTTGTCGATAAGTGCGTCCAACTTCGCGAGAAGATCTTCGGCTTCTGGACCTAAAGCGAAGTTCATTAACGTTACTTGCTGATGGTAGTTTTCAATAGCTTTAAGAACTGCCTCATATTCATCCAATGCAGGCTGTTTTATCTCACCCTCAGCTTCCAGTTCACCAAAATCTCCATTCCACCCAGCTAATCTATCTCCCAATTCATTTACTGACGCATCAAGCGACGTAAAGTGATCGATTACATCTGGGTGATCCATCGTAATTTCTCTAGCTGCCTCGACGGCCTCCCTAAACTTCCTAACCGCATCGGCGAGATGATCGGTAACCGGGGTGTCGGGCGTTGCCGTTCCTGTAACGGGCCCGAGGTCGGCTGCTGGGGTTACGGGTGCATCCGCAGTAGGTGCCGCACCATCGGCAGCCACTGGTTCAGCAACAGGTGCTGCTGCTTCAGGTCCTGCAACGGGGGGTGGTGCTTCTTCGGGTGCTGCTACTCCAGGTCCCACAGCAGGCTCCGCATCGATTACATCCTCAATAATCGGTGCAGCTACACCTTCATCGGATGCTGTACCCTCACCAGCAGGTGCAACTTCTTCACCAGTAGGTGCCAAAACAGGTGGTACTTCGACACCATCTACAGCTGGTGGTGCCACTGACGTTGGCCCAGCAAGGGATCCCGCTTCAGATCCTTCATCAATTGCATCTGAACCAGCAGGTTCTGCAACTTCGGCAGCAGGTTCCGCAACTTCAGCAGCAG
>CAYWIG010000106.1:0-6139 GCA_964458295.1 uncultured Myxococcales bacterium | reverse complement strand
GCCGACGTAATCGATATCCTGCTGTCGCTCTCTGAAATACTCCTCGTCAACATTTAGAAAGGAGAGCTTCAGATGTGCTAGGGTTTTGTCCAGTGCCCATTCTGCGTTGATCTTTGATTCTTGAATGTGTTGAATGGTTGAAGCAACCAACATATCGTCCTGGAGGAACATCCTGTGCGACTCGATGATCTTTATCTGGTCATGCCCTTGAAAGCGACACATCTTAGCGGAAATCTGATCTAGCTGTTCCTTCGACTTTTGAAGGGAACTTTTGAGACGACCGATTTCATCGTGTACGTCGCTATTCTTAATCCAATAGCGCACGAAGGCCGCACCCTGGCTCTGCAAGTGATAGGCGGTGCCTATCGCTATGCCGGGTGAAGTCGCATTGGATCTGAAGCGTCTAGCTTTCATAACAATTTAAAATTATTCCTCGCCAAACTTTTCATCTATCAAATATTTCAGGGCATCGATCGCATCCTGAGAGTCATGACCCTCGGCTGTAATTTCGATGTTCGTTCCTTTCGAGGCGGCGAGCATGAGCACTCCCATTATGCTCTTACCGTTGACCGATGTGTCGTCCTTCTGAACGAGTATTTCCGACTGATATCTATTGGCGACCTTCACAAACGCTGCAGCTGCGCGAGCGTGAAGGCCCAACGTATTCTTGATTGTGAAATTTTCAGTGATTTTCATTTCTGGCCTTATCCACTCCTGTATTTTGTTTACGTTTACGACCGCTCAACACGTGACTGGCTATTACGATATTCCTCTGACCATATTGTTGGATAAAATTTACCGTGTCATCGAAATCTGCGTCATCATTCAAATTTGCGAGTTTAATCAGCATGGGCATGTTGAATCCGGATATCACCTCAGTCTTCAGGTTGTCGAGGAATGATAGGCAAATGTTCGAAGGAGTTCCTCCGAACATGTCGGTCAGTATTAGAACTCCATCACCGTCATCGACTGTTTTAATGCCTTTTTCAATTTGCTGACGCATGGATTCCGGAGGATCGTCAGACTCGATCGCGACTCCGTACATATGTTTAACCTCTGGAATGATGCGATTGGTAGCATTAACCATTTCGCATCCTATATTTCCATGAGATACAATTACAATTCCTATCATAGTTATTCCAATTGCCCCCAAACGTTTTTCTTCTGTCCGTCGAGCATGATGTGTTCCGTAAGTTTGTCCTGAAAACGCTGGGCGGAGTGATGGCCTCCCAGTTTTAAGAGGTGATTTCTAGCCGCGACCTCGATTATTGCGGAGAGGTTTCTTCCGGGCCTTACAGGTATCTGCACGAGGGGAAGCTGAACGTCTAAGATTGAATAACGCGCCTCATCGATACCCAATCTATCATATTCGATTTCAGGATCCCATTCCATCAGCTCAACGACCATCTCGATAACTTTTCTATCCCTTACAGCGGATATACCGAAGAGGTCGCGGATGTTGATTATGCCGAGGCCTCTGATCTCCATGTGGTACTTGATGATTTCAGATCCAGTTCCGAAGAGGCTGGAGGGAGGGCGTTTTCTAATATTTACGATATCATCAGCAACGAGGCGATGTCCCCTGAGAATAAGATCTAGAGCACACTCGCTCTTACCGATACCACTCTTGCCTACCAACAGAATGCCGACGCCGAAGACATCCAAAAGAACACCATGGATGCAGGTCGTGGCCGCGAGGCTTTCCTCAAGAAATCTAGTGGCGCGATTAACAAACGTCGATGTGAGGAGCTTCGTCCTCATCAAGGGGAAGCCATTATCGCGACAGAGGTCCAGAAGCGGTTTCGGAGCGACGGCACCCCTGGTGATAATTATGCATGCGATATCGATCCTGCTCATCTCGGCCAGGATCTTCTTCATCTTTTGCGCAGTTAATGTGGAGAGATATTCCATCTCTGCGCGACCGAAGATTTGAATTCTACCGGGATGGAGGTTGGAGGTGTCGCCGGTAAGTGCGAGCCCCGGTTTTTGTATTCTAGGAATGACGATCTTTTTGGCTAGACCGGGTTTTCCCGTGAGCATCTCGAGATGGAGACGGTGCTTCGTATCCTTCAAAAGATTTATGACAGGGATATTTAGCATTAGATCTTCGCATCCTCTTCAATCATGTATTCACACATCTTCTTACCATCGTCCAAAGATAGCAATCCCTCTCTTATATTTTGTTCCTTGAGGAGACGCGATAGCCTCGCCAGTATCTTAAGATGTTGGCCAGCTGCGAATTCCGGTGCGAGGAGGACAAAGAAGATATTGGTAGGTTTTTGATCGTGCGATTCAAAGTCAACCCCCAGGTCGCTGGTTCCACACGCTACGATTACGCTTTCGATACCGGGGACCTTTCCGTGGGGAATAGCGATCCCGTCTTGAATTCCGGTGCTTCCGAGCTTTTCCCTCTCCATCAATATCTTCGCTATCTCGACAGGATCCAACTCCGTATGGACCAAGGCGATTCTATCGGAGAGTTCTTTGATAATTTCATGTTTCGTCTTCGATGATAGATTCGGCCAGAACATCTCCGGTAGAAACACTTCAGCTAGATGCATATATATCACCTTGTTTTGTCAGTAGATTTAGGCGCGGAAGCTTACGCAGATAGTCCCAAAAAGCAAGCGTCATTTTGGTTCGGAGTAAATGGGTACTATTTAGCCTTATGGCCTGTAATACGGTCTTTATCTCGGCTCATCTGAGACTCCAGCCTGTGTACCGCACTGTCTATGGAGGCGTACATATCGGTACTCGTATCCTCACCGAAGTATCTATGCCCCTTGATGTTGAGAGCGATCTCAGCGGTATGTCTGGGTCCCTCGACCTTGAAGATGACATGAGCGCTCGCTGTCTGTCGTACGAGGTATTTTTGGATTTTTTCCAATTTCTGCAGAGTATGATCACGGAGCGCGTCGGTTGAATCAAGGTTTCTAAAGGTGAAGGTTGTTTCGAGTTCAGCTGTCATGGTCGATTACCTCCTGGGTCAGTCTCGACGTCGACGCCGCGAAGAGGGGAGGATTTTTAGCATCTCGCGATACTTCGCTACGGTCCTTCTCGCAATATCGACGTTCTTGTCTTTGAGTTGATCTACTATTTCTCTGTCCGATAACGGTTTCTTAGGATTTTCACTCTGAATCATTTTTCTGATCATAAGTTTTACGGCTTCGGATGCTACGCCACCGCCTTCGAGCCTCTGAATTCCACTGTTGAAGAAGAACTTAAGTTCGAAGATGCCTCTTGGGGTGTGCATATACTTGTTGGCGGTAACCCTGCTGATTGTAGATTCGTGCATTTCGATATCTTCTGCCACATCCTTGAGAACCAAAGGTCTAAGACTTGCGATGCCTTTTTCAAAAAAATCATTTTGAAATTTAACTATACTCTTCGAAACTCTGTAGAGGGTTCTTTGTCTCTGGTGTATACTCTTTATCAACCACATGGCTGCACGCATACGCTCTTGTATATATTCCTTCGTATGCTTACCTACGTCGGAACCCTTCATCAGCGCCCGGCGGTAAAAATTACTAACCCTCAATTTCGGAAGGCCATCTTCGTTCAATGTGATGATATACTCATCACCGACCTTTTTTACGTAAACATCCGGGGTGATGTATTGCGGTGACTCCTGCGAGAAGGGGCGGCCGGGCTTTGGTTCGAGTTCGGATATGATATGAGCCAGCTCCTTCGCTTTTTCAATTTCCAATTCAAGTTTTTTGGCGATGGTGGAGTAGTCGTGCTTTTCAAGTTCGGTCATGTAATTTTGGATGACATGCTCAACAATCTTGCTGTTCTCAACGAGCATTCTCGCTTGAAGGATTAGACATTCTTGGATGTCCCTAGCGGCCACGCCGATCGGATCGAAACTTTGAATTTTTTGAAGAACAAACTCGATGTGGATTATCTCTTCACTCAGTTTTGGAGCCAACTCTTCACAGGTAACCTTCAGATAGCCATCATCGTTGATGTTGCCTATTATTTCAGTTCCTATCTGCATCTCCTTTTCATTGAGATTTGATAGGTGAAGCTGCCAGAGGAGGTGATCGTGAAGTGACTCAGCCTGGCGCATGACGTTTTCGTAGGTCGGTGCATCATCGGATGACCTGGCTTCGCGCTCTGCCGTGTAGCCCGGTGCATTGTATGTATCCAGATAGTTTTCCCAATCGAAGTTGGAGGGCTCCTTCATGTTGCCCTCGGACGTACCCACTTCATCCATCGAATGGTCGTGGCCACGATCCTCAGCCTTGGCCTTTTCATGATTTTCGGCATTTGACTGCTTTTCCGATTCAGCCTCGTCGGGTTGGCCATCGCGATCTTCAAGTACTGGATTTTCAAGCAATTCCTGTTGTATCAGATTTGATAGTTCTAGTTGGGATAGCTGGAGAAGCTTGATAGCTTGCTGGAGCTGCGGCGTAACTACTAGCTGTTGCGCGAGTTTTAAGCTTTGTTTCAATTCAAGAGCCATGAGCAACCTTTTGTATATATTAATATGATACGGCTGAAGGGGCAGAAAGTCAATCTTTCCGGGAAGGTGAATATATCCATCTCCCATAAAATCATCGTTTAAAGGTGATCTGTTCAGATAAATTTTAGGTATTGTCACCCGAGGCCTTTTTACCGGATTTTTTTGAGGTCTGCGTCCTTTTTGAGGCTGTCTGTTTTTTTGAACTCCATTCACGTCTCTGTGATTGCGCCACAGCTGCCTCAATAAAATCGACGAAGAGCGGATGAGGTGACATCGGGCTTGATTTAAATTCCGGGTGGAACTGACATCCGACGAACCAAGGATGATCCTCTATCTCGACGATTTCGACGAGGTCACCCTTAGGGCACCTGCCAACTACTTTTAAACCCTCTTCCGTAAAGCTCTCCTCGTATTGATTGTTGAATTCGTATCTATGTCGGTGCCTTTCGCTTATTTCGCGTTCCCCGTAAGCGGAGAGAGCTTTTGAATTTCGTTCAAGCGTGCACGGATAGGCGCCAAGACGCATCGTCGCGCCTTTGTTGAATACAGCTTTTTGCTCCTCCATGAGGTTGATGACGGGGTCGGGCGTATTCTCATCGAACTCGAGGCTGTTTGCGGATTTGAGGCCACATACGTTCCTGGCGAATTCCACGATGGCTAGCTGCATGCCTAAGCAGATACCATAGTAGGGGATGCGGTTTTCTCTCGCATATCGAGCCGAATGGATCTTTCCTTCGACACCCCTCTCTCCGAAACCGCCTGGGACCAAGATCCCATCGACGTCATCGAGAAGCTTAGTTCCTTGATCCTTTTCGAGTTCCTCTGCGTCGACAAATTTCAAATTCACGATTACGTTGTTTACCACTCCAGCATGTTTCAATGCTTCATTTAGACTCTTATATGAATCCGTCAGATGGACATATTTCCCTACTATTCCAATTGTCACTTCACCGCTCGTGTTCTTGGCCATCTTGCACAACTTCTCCCACTTCGAAAGGTCCGGCGTCTTCGTCCATATGCCGAGAAGCTCTACAACCTTTTCATCCAATCCTTCCATGTGCAGCATAAGGGGGACATCGTATATGTTATCGACATCCTTGGCCGTGATTACGGAGTCGGTCGGAACGTTACAGAACAGAGATATCTTCGATTTGATCTCATTGGAGAGATCCTGGCCTGCTCGGCACAAAAGGATATCCGGTTGAATACCTATCTCCCTGAGCCTCTGAACGCTGTGCTGTGTTGGCTTTGTCTTAAGTTCACCCGATCCTGTGATGTAGGGCACCAAGGTCAAATGTATATACATTACATTATCCCTTCCAACATCGAGCTTGAACTGCCTGATGGCTTCAAGGAAGGGGAGGCTTTCAATGTCGCCGACGGTCCCGCCTATCTCAACTATGACGATATCCACATCCGGCGTCACCTTCATTATGGAGGCCTTGATCTCGTCGGTGATGTGAGGAATTACCTGAACAGTCCTTCCGAGATAGTCCCCGCGGCGTTCCTTCTGAATGACCGAGTCGTAGATCTTTCCAGTTGTGAAATTGTTCTGTCTGGTCATCTTCGAACTTGTGAAGCGCTCATAATGACCGAGATCAAGATCGGTTTCAGCGCCATCGTCCGTTACGAACACTTCGCCATGCTGGAAGGGGCTCATTGTTCCCGGATCTA
>CAYWIG010000105.1:0-6182 GCA_964458295.1 uncultured Myxococcales bacterium | reverse complement strand
GATCGTTTAGAAATTTTCCGGGCTGAAAGAAGAAGACTTCGTAGCCCGCAAGGATCCATCCACCATGGTCACCATCGCTCTCCTTCTTTATCGTAAGGGGTGGTGTTTTTCCGAAGGGATTTGAGTCGAATACGTAATCGCCGTATGAAGTTTTATCCGAATTCTCAAAGTCGTCGTAGGAACATAAGTAGACAAATGGTTTATTTGACCAGTATAGGTAGGAGTAATCGAGTTCCAATGCGATGCCGCCGTTCATCTTCCCGATAAAATGCGGACCGGCTTCAAAGACAAAGAGCCAAGTTGTTCGGTTGACAGAGTAGTCCGGAGATTTATTCCCTACTATTAACCATACGGTGTCATCGGTTCCTGATTTATTTTGATCACTGGTCTCGATTATTGCACATATTGCCGTATCGTTTGGTCCAAACTTCAGATGGTCACCTTTAGCAGACATCCATTTTTCAACACAGGGATTGTAATACGTATATGAGTTATCCGATTCATAGGAGATTTCAACCTTAATTCCCTGCAGTAACCATGCGGCGTTATCACTGCTGCCGCCGGTTATCGTGACCTGAAAATATTTGTGTCTTTCAGTGATGCCATCCGCCGTCAATCCGTCCTCGGAATCATAGATATCGACGACACCCTGTTCACGATCATCGCCACTTTCATCAAGGTCCTGTTCAGGGGTACACGACTTCATTTCAGGATCTTCACAGAATTTTATACCGACACTGCGATCGGTTCCCGCATGTTTTTGATCGGCCGTCCAAAGAGTTACAGTGAGTGATGTTGCCTTCATAGGTTCGGGTTCGATATTGCAATCTGCGTCACATCCGTCACCATCTTCGGTGTTGCCATCGTCGCATTCCTCATCGACTGCCTTATCACCATCTCCGCATATCGTCTCCTCGCTGTAATACATCTGAATATCGTGCGTGGTCTTCTCCATCGTTTCCATGTCGGTTGCAGTGACTGTAATAATGAATGAAGATTCGCCCTCCAGATCCTGCTTCAGCCAAACGTAAGTTGCGGTTGCGGATGAAGGAGGCGATCCTGTTGTGCAGAATTCGCGAAAATCTTCATCCAGCACTTCAGGCTCAGTATCCGAAAAACATACATTGCTTAGGTTGCCATTCCAATTCCATTTGATGTCATCCGTATATTTGAGGGCTTCAACCTTGTAAACCATCTCCCAGGGTAGCTCCCCGTGAATCGGCTGTGCCGCAATATCGAGATTTCCACTTATCAAGATGTCTACAGAGCAATTTCTGGATGAACCATCGTCATCGGTTAGTTTGATGATAATCGTTTTTTTAGAAGCATGAACTGGTGTTCCACTGATCAAACCGTCTTCGGAGAGGGTAAGCCCCTCCGGCAACTTGCCGCTATAGATGTTATATTGGACGGATCCGGTTCCATCCGATGCTTCGAGTTGATAGCTGAAACTCTCCCCAATATCGCCTACCGGCAGATCACGCGGTGGGCAGATAATTATCGATCCTGAGCTGTCCCCTGGTGACTCTTTCTTCTTCATCCGGTCGTTGTCTGGACCATCGTCATCGTCGGATTCAGGAGTATCATCACCCGGTGGTGCATAGGGCAATGGAACATCACCGCCACCATCATTGATAGTTGGAATCTTTGATGTGCTATTCATCGCCTCTTCGGAATCTTCGCATCCTGAGAATAATCCTGAAATGACTATACTGACTATAATTGCGATTAAGATTTTCTTCATAAGTAAGTCTCCCAAAAAAAGTACTAGTTGATCCCTATTTAATTATCGTGACGGTATAGGGTTAAAGTTGTGCAAGGAGGGGTCTTTCCGTACAGAATAGTGTACAGCGTGTAAGGTATTGTTATTGAGGATGAACCTCACCCTCTCCGCCAAAAATAAAAAAACCGAACCTGTTAAGGGCTCGGTTTTTTGATAAGTGCTTTTTTGAACTAGAGTTCTGGATTAGGGTCCAGGTCACTAGGAGCTTCGTCAAAAGCTTCGAATAATACGGAGGAGATACTATCATTCTTGTTGTAGAAGTCTTCGCCGATGTTGCGACAACTGCCGCCGTCTCCGCCATCAATCAGTATGCCTCCCATTCCTTCATATTCAGAATCCTGATAGAAAGATACTTGGCAATATTTCGTTCCACATTCAGGACCTCTGAATACTTTTATGGATGAAGTTCTGTCGTTGAACGCTAGGGATTTTAAGTTCGGTGCGCTATCGATGATATCAACGCTTTCACCATCACAATTGCTGTGCTGATAAAGTCTAACTATGGTCTGTATGCCGGCCTCGTTCCAGACGTTGAGTCGGGGGTCCTCGTGGATACCATTAAACTCGATAGATGAAAGTTTGTCGTTTCCCACCTCATCAATCGAGTTCATGCTGGAATAGTTGCCAGGTCCCATCCAAGGACTACATTTTCTGAAGTCGGAATCGGAACAAAACCTTACTTTTGATTCAGGATCGTAATTTGGTCCTTCTTCTACTTCTATGGAGCTGGTTTTGTCGTGAAGGGTGACCTTTCTGACGCTGTCTACATATGTTGCGCGATCATCCTTAAAATTCGAATGTCTATAAATAGTTACGATTAACGCAACTGCCTTAACTGATGTGTTACCTGAATTGGATGGCACGTCATCGTTTTTCAATTCTTCATTATCGGAAACTTGCTCTTCTTCACTGTAAACCATTTTGATATCGTGCGAGGCTGATTCTTCTGCATATGGACTAGAGACTGTTGCGGTTAAACTAAATGATGCTTGACCTACTAGATCATCCTTAAGCCAAACGAATATTGTAGTGTCCGATGTCGGAGGCGATCCTGTTGCACATGAGTCGCGAAAGTTATCGCTTGAATAGTCAGGTTCTATGGAAGAAAAACACACATTACCTAAGTTTCCGCTCCAACTCCATTCCAGATCATCATCAGGGCCCAAAACTTCAACCACATAAATTGTTTCCCAAGGTTTATCTCCATGGATGGGTGACACCGATAAGCTCAGTTCGCCACCGATCAGTAGATTCAGAGAACAAACTCTGGATGAGTTATTGCCATCCGATATTGTTACAGTAATATCCTTCTTGGTTGCGCTTGATGGCGTTCCACTGATCAGTCCGTTTTTCGATAGCTCTAAACCTTCCGGCAACGTTCCGCTATAGATATCGTATCGAATCGATCCAGTTCCGCCTGATGCATCGAGCTGATGGGTGAATGATTCTCCTACATCACCCGCCGGCAGTTCACGCGAAGGACAGATGATCATCGAACCTTGGCCTCCCCCGGTGGACGCCTTCTTCTCCTTCGTCCAGGAGTAAGGAACGTTTCGATCGCCAGCTGGCACATCCGTCTCATCATAATCGGAATCGCCATCGGGCTCATCGAAATCATAGTTGTCGTCGCCTGGCGGTGCGTACGGAAGAGCGACGTCATCACCATCATCGAAACTAGGAATCTTCGATGCAGCATTAGTGATCTCGCCTGTCTCTCCGCAGCCGACTAAAAATAGAAACGATAACAGGATTAAAATTGTGATGATTGATGTCTTTTTCATACTATTTCCCCATAGTTTGAAGTGTTGAAGCCAGTATCAATTATATTATCGGTTGATCGGGGTGCCGAAGTTTCGTTGAAATCAGCTTTTGTCTACGTATAACTATCTGTAATAATTGAACCTTTTGATACGGTCGAATACTATCCACACACCAACCCTATCGGGCGTTATTTTTGTAACCTACTGGAATATATAGGCTTGGTTGGGGGATCTGAGATCGATTCATTTGCCTTTTGATTTCCGACGATATAGAAGCCTTATCCAATCTTCATCGAAAGGGGATCCCATGCTTTCATTTTCCGATGCGAAGGATGTTCAAAAGTTTGTCTCCAAAAATGATCTTCAATTCATTTCACTCTATCTTTCGGATATCGCGGGCAGGCTCAGGAACGTGACGATCCCGGCTGAAAACTTTTCCGAAAAAACTTTGGAGTTGGGAATTGGATTTGACGCCTCGAACTTCGGTTTTGCAAACGTCGAGAGCTCCGACATGATTTTGAAACCAGATTTGAACTTCGCATTTTTGGATCCTGTGGATGAAGAAAATAAGACTCTCTATTTTTTCTGCAACATGCTGGAAGTCGATAGCCGTGCGAGTTTCACTCAGGATTTAAGACACATCATTCAGAAATCACTAAAGGCTTTGTCTGATGAGGGTATTGCTGATGAAGCGAAGATGGGCGTCGAACTCGAGTTCAACGTGATCGATGAACTTTATAGTATCATGACGCCGCGCGAGACATCGTTCAGGGTTGAAAGTGCTGAGATTGCGAGTCCACCGGATGGCGATGAGGTATATCGAATTTATAAGAAGCGCGGATATTTCAGAGCGGAGCCGAACGATCATCTCTTCGCACTCAGGAATGAAATTGTTTTGGCTCTTAAAAAAGTTGGTTTGGATATTAAATATCATCACCACGAGGTTGGAAGTTCGCAGGCTGAGATTGAATTCAATCTCACACCCGTTGAGTTGATGGCGGATGCTACCGTGCTTGCAAAAAACATCTGTCATAGAATTGCGAAGAAGCATGGGAAGATCATCACATTCCTGCCGAAGATAATTCCAGGTGAGGCCGGTAACGGTATGCACGTTCACCACTATCTCATGAAGGATGGGGTGAACGTCTTCAACGATGAGGGGGGACTATATAAACTCAGCAAGACGGCATTGAGTTACATCGGCGGAATTTTTAAGCATGCGTCGTCACTCCTCGCGTTTACAAATCCAACCACGAACTCATATCGTCGATTGATCCCAGGTTTTGAGGCGCCGGTGAAGGCGGTCTTCGCTGAGAGCAATCGCTCAGCAGCGATAAGGGTTCCGGGATACGTAAAGGATCCTGAGGTGAGGAGATTTGAATTCAGGACGATAGATGCGACGTGCAATCCATATCTCGCATTTGCCGCCATCATGATGGCCGGCTTGGATGGTGTTAAGAAGGGCGTCGATCCTACGAAGGAGGGATATGGTCCGTACGAGAAGAATCTCTATGAACTGCCGAAGGAGGAGTTGGACAAGATTCAATCATTTCCATCTTCGCTCGATGATGCGCTCGAGGCCCTCGATGCGGATCAGGGCTATTTGAAGCACGCCGATGTCTTTCCTTCTCATCTTATTGAGGAGTGGGTGAAGACCAAGAGGAGGGATATCGACGATATGCGCCTCGTCCCACATCCGTGGGAAGTTGCAAGGTATTACGACATCTAGGTTGAGGCTGAGATTAAGGCTAAGGTTGAGGTTGAGGATAAGATCATTATTTTCTACTTAACCTCATCCTTAACCTTAACCTAAAAATTATATCGCTATCGTTTCCTCAGTAGGTTCCAGCTCGTGATCATCGATTATCATCATGAGTGCTGAGGCTATCATAGGCATCGCCAAGGCAGTCTTTATGACCATATCCTTTGGTGCTTCCTCCGGTCCCGATACGAAGAGCAGCGATCCCGCCTCGGCGATATACTCCTCCCAGCTCCTTAAGTGATAATCGGATTCTAAAGTTCTAGCGATGAAGTCCTCCTCGTGGCGGAGATCTCCAACCTTTATCGCCAAAACAATTTTTTGCCACAGCGATGCCTTGCGCTGTCCGTGGAGCGAATGCCATAGTTCATGATGGAGGAGTTTTAGAGCTGAATTGCTATTATCCCTAAAGGTAAATAGGCTTATCTTTCTTTCCCTTCCGTAGAATACGCCATCCATATCGTAAGATAAAAGTTTGTATGACGTTGCACTATCTTTGTAGAGCTCTAGCCTTCGTATCTGACGAAAGAGAGGAATAGGCGTTCTCTCTAAAAGATCCTTAATGTGCTTAAATCTCTCTTCGTATTCTTTCTTGTCGGACGCCTCTATTACAAGCTCGATGGTCGTGTTGTATGGTTTTGTGTGGATGTTCAATCTCTGATGGTAGACCTCAACCATTCGAGGTCCATCGGGAACCTTGGTGCGAGTCTTTGTTAATCTTCCAACAGGAGTAACTCTTGGATAATTGAATTCCGCATACGGTGATGCTGGGCTGAATCTCTCATAGGCGCTGTGAAGTTTTATGGTATCCAACTCAACGAGGGATTCCAGTTCCGCTTCGGTCGCGGGCCTTAGCGTTTCTCCCTCCCTTTTAAAGAAA
>CAYWIG010000104.1:0-6223 GCA_964458295.1 uncultured Myxococcales bacterium | reverse complement strand
CCCTCCACCGTCGAAATTTTGACTGTCCCTAAAAAAGCGTCGGACGCTTTTCTATGCATTCAATTCCCAAGGATTGAGCTGTAAAAAAATCCCGCCAGGTGGCGGGATTTTTTATATTAACTATTTCCTCTTCCAAACGATCGAATCCATCCCCAAATTGCTCGCCATGCGCGTGCGCCTATCCAAGGCCTACTTGTTGTTGCAGCTTGTAAGGCTTGTAAGGCTGAGGTATCAATATCTTCTACAGGAATGACCACAACGTCTTCATCAAATGGAGCAGAACTAGGAGGGGGTGCTGGTGTCGCGGCAACGCTTTCAGGCCTATCAGGAACGTTTGCATCAATTTCCGCTGGGCTTGTTGCGACAGGTTCTGCAGTATGTTGAATCAGTGGTATCAATACTGCTGCCTGTGAGATTGCCGTGCTCTTTGCAGTTCCTGCATCAAACTCTGGGTCTGCCTCTTCAGCTGAAGTATACGCCTCCACTGTTGCTGGGGATGCAGAGAGACTTTGAGTGAAAAGCTGCGTGGAGGGTGCAGCTGATGCGTCGGCTGAGCACGGAGCGAAATTGCCCGGAGCCCTGTATTGCAAAAAGGCGTGCGAGATCATGTGGTAAACCCATCCTTCGCCCCACTGAAATCTCACCATTACGGATCCGCGACCATGTGCCGCCTTGAGCTGTTTCGAATAGAGCAGGATCTCAACTCCATCGGATAATCTGGTTATCGGGTAGCTGCTGCTTTCCAGCCACCACTTGGGATCTCCACCTTCCGCCTTTACCATATGCACGAGCGCGTTCTTTCCAGCCTCTGGAAGGCTGTTCGATTTCCATGCATCGACGATTACGAATTCGTGACCCGTCCTCCGATCACCTTCATAGGAGATCGTTCCTGGAAAGGCTTCCTGAACTACATGTTTGAGAGCCCAGTCGGTAGTCATGAGCATTCCACCTGCATGAACGAATTCAGCGACCTTAGCTACTTGGTCCGCAGGGAAATCGTTACCACAGTTTATGAGTACCGTCCTAATTCCGGGAATCTCCTCAAGAGCTGCCGCGAAGTTTGCAGGATTTCCGATCCTTGCATATGGCACGTCCGCCGCTTCGAGCACGTGATGGAATTGATCATGGTGACCATCCACAACCAGGATGCTCGGAGTCGTTGCTCCGCTCATCTGCTGAAGTGCTGCGTTATATCCCGGTGCTTGCACAGCGAGAACATCGCTTACTAAACTTGTTGCGAGTGAATATCCGGCCTGCATGGCGCCGGTACCGTGATGCATGGCAGACTTCGGCATCCCGGAAGTCCAGGTAGTCGTTACAGACATTTTGTGCCTCCTATCCCTATTGCTGCCCCTATACGTTCCCTTTGTCGGTTTAGGACGAAAAAAGTTGCTAGCTTTTTGCTGGCCTTTTGCCTGAAAAGTGCAATATAAGTGCGTTTCTAGGCATCAAACGGTAATTTATGATCCATTCAAACTTCGTACATCTTCACGTGCATACCTATTACAGCCTGCTAGATGGTGCGGCTCCGATATGGAAACTCGCCGAAAGGGCAAAAGAGCTAAGAATGCCAGCACTTGCGGTGACTGATCACGGCAATCTATTCGGGGCAATCGAGTTCTACGAGACTATGCAGAGGGCTGGCATTAAGCCGTGTATCGGGTGTGAGGTGTATATCCTCACGCAGGGCTCCCGCCATATAAAGGATATCAACCAGAAGGGGGCGTTGGCGCATCTGACGCTTTTGGCCAAAAACAGGGAGGGCTATGAGAACCTCTGTCAGTTAATAAGCTCAAGTTATCTCGAAGGATTCTATTATAAGCCTCGAATAGATAAGGAACTTTTAAGTGAACATCATGGAGGGCTCATAGCGCTCTCAGGATGTCTCAAGGGTGAGGTCTCAAAGGCACTGGAGGAGGGTCGTGCCGAGGATGCGAGGGCCTCCGCGGAGTTTTACGCTAAACTATTCGACGACGATAGGTTCTATCTCGAGATTCAGGATCACGGCCTTCCCGAACAGGAGGGGATAAGGGAGGAATTGATAAACTTGGGTCGTGAGTTGGGTGTCGGTCTCGTCGCCACGAACGATGTGCATTATATAGATCGGGATGATTCTGCATCGCACGATGCGTTGCTCTGTATTCAGACTGGAAAGAACCTCGACGATGAAAAGCGCATGAAGCTCGCGACCGATGAGTTCTATCTGAAATCGCCCGACGAGATGCGCGAGCTTTTCTCCGATATCCCCGAGGCTTTGGATAATACGGTAGCGATAGCAGAGCGTCTGAACCTGGAGTTCGATTTCAATACGTATCATTTTCCTAAATTCGTACCTCCGGAGAAAAAGGACCTTGCGACTTACCTGAAGGATCAAACTTTTGAAGGGTTGGAGAAACGCTGGTCACATATATCGAAGAACAAGGACAATTCCGATGAACTTAGAATAAGATATCATGACCGTCTAAACGAAGAACTCAAGGTGATCACATCGATGGGATTTGCCGGTTACTTTCTTATAGTCGCCGACTTCATAAGTTATGCGAGGGGCGTTGAATTGCCAGTCGGGCCTGGCAGAGGTTCTGCCGCGGGATCGCTCGTTGCATATTGTCTCGGTATCACGAATATCGATCCGATCGAGCATGACCTTCTCTTCGAGCGCTTTTTGAATCCCGAAAGAATAAGCATGCCCGATGCTGACATCGACTTTTGCATGCGAAGGCGTGACGAGGTTATCGATTACGTTTCGAAGAAATATGGCAACGTGAGTCAGATCATCACGTTTGGTAAGATGAAGGCAAGAGCGGTCATCAGGGATGTCGGCAGGGTTATGGGAATTCCATATGGCGATGTCGATCGTATCGCGAAACTGATTCCGGCGACGATCGGGATGACCTTGAAGCAGGCGATCGAGATTGAACCCAAACTCCGCGATATGGCGAAGAAGCAGGAACAGGTGGCAAGACTGCTCGAGATCGCGAGATCGCTGGAGGGTTTTCCAAGGCATGCATCGACACATGCTGCAGGTGTAGTCATTTCAGACAGGCCACTTCCCGAGTTGGTTCCACTCTACAAGGGTCAGCGCGACGAAATCGTAACGCAGTTCGACATGAAATGTGTCGAAAAGGTGGGCCTGATAAAGTTCGATTTTCTCGGTCTCAAGACATTGACCGTCATAGACGATTGCATAAAGATTGTAGAGACGAGAACTGGTAAGAAAATAGATATCGATGAGATCCCCTTGGACGATATGGATGTCTACGCAAAGCTCTCCGATGGTGACACGGCTGGCGTATTCCAGCTCGAAAGTTCGGGGATGACAGATCTCGTCATAAAGCTCAAACCGAACTTGTTCGCCGACATCGTAGCTCTGGTTGCGCTATTTCGCCCAGGTCCCCTCGGATCCGGGATGGTGGATGACTTCATCAATCGTAAACACGGAAGGATCGCTATCAAATATGAACTGCCTCAGCTCGAGGAGATCCTCAAAGAGACTTATGGGGTGATCGTCTATCAGGAGCAGGTTATGAGGATCGCGAACCTGCTTGCGAGCTACAATCTCGGGGAAGCCGACATTCTAAGACGTGCGATGGGAAAGAAGAAGCCGGAGGAGATGGCCAAACAGCAGGAGAGGTTTATACGTGGAGCGCTCAAGAATAAAATATCTAAGGTTAAGGCGGAGCGCATCTTTCAGTTGATGGCGATGTTCGCTGAGTATGGTTTCAATAAATCACATAGCGCCGCCTATGCGCTCGTCGCATATCAAACCGCATACCTAAAGACGCACTATCCGACTGCATTCATGGCTGCACTTCTCACTACCGAGAAGAACAATACCGATAAGATACTCTTCTATATAAACGACTGTAAGTCGCACGGGATCAATATACTTCCGCCCGATGTAAATGAGAGTTTGAGAGATTTTTCCGTCGTCGGCGAAAATATCATTCGATTCGGACTAGCCGCGGTCAAAAATGTAGGGGATAGTGCGATCGAGAGCATCGTAAAGGTCAGAGATGAGGGTGGCCCCTTCACATCGCTTTTCAATTTATGTGAACGCGTCGACTCGCGAAAGGTGAACAGACGCGTGGTGGAGAGTTTGATCAAATGCGGTGCGTTCGATTTCACGAATGCGCCGAGGGCAGCGCTTCTCGCCGCGCTCGATAGGGCGATGGATATGGCTGCCTCAAGTCAACGTGATCGTATCAACGGCCAGACGAGGTTGTTCGATATATTATCTGAGGATGGCACTACATCCGCGGATCCGGATCTGCCGGATGTTTCGGAATGGGCGGAGAGGCAGCTGCTAGCCTACGAAAAGGAATCTCTGGGCTTCTATATTACCGGTCATCCTCTCGCCCAATATGAGGAGTTGATGTCGCAATATGCGAATACGGATACGACCGACTTGTCGCAAGTAGGCGATAAGCAGGAGGTACGGCTCGGTGGAGTTGTCTCGAAGCTCCGGGAGATAACGACGAGGCGCGGCGACAGGATGGGCTTCATCACGTTGGAGGATCTTAAGGGATCCGTCGAGGTTGTGGTATTCTCCGATGTTTATGCGGAGTCGCATCTGCTCATCAAGAGCGATCAACCGATTTTTGTCATCGGTACCGCCGATGCCGACGGGGAGACGGTGAAGGTTATCGCAACCAAGATAATGCCCATCGACGATGTTTCGGAGAATATGACGAAGAGCGTACACTTCTTTCTACATCAGCCGGAGACAGATACTCAACATCTTGCACAGTTGAAGAATGTGCTATCGAGATATCCGGGGGAGTGTCCGGGTTTTGTGCATCTAGTGGTACCTGATAAAACTGAAACCGTACTCGCCCTGCCTGATGAGATGAAACTCAAACCATCCCCTCAACTAGTCACGGCGGTGAACAAACTTTTTGGACATAACGTTACGAAGTTCATCTCATAATGGAATCCTATGCAGCGAGATCGCCTTAATAAATTACGCAAACTTCAGAAAACCGTCGTGGTTGGAATAAGAAGAGGACGGATGTCGAAGAAGGAGATGGCGCTCTCCCTTGAAGAACTTCGGCGCCTGGTGGACACCGCTGGAGGGGAGGTCGTTGGAGAGGCATGTCAGGAGATAAAGAGAGTCGATCCATCGACGTTTATCGGCAAGGGCAAGGTGGAAGAAATAGGGATGTTGGCTGAGGGCTTGGACGCCGATATCGTCATAATCGACGATGATATCTCTCCTGTGCAGAATAAAAATTTAGAAGATAGGCTGGGGCTGTTCGTGTTGGATAGAACGGCAGTCATTCTGGATATCTTCGCCCTCAGGGCTCATACGAAGGAGGGTAAACTCCAGGTTGAGTTGGCCCAATTGGAGTATCTGGCCCCTAGGCTTGTAGGTAGGGGTAAGATGTTTTCGCAGCAGGCCGGCCATATAGGAACCAGAGGGCCTGGTGAGACCGCTCTGGAATATGACCGCCGAAGGATAAAGGAGAAGATTACCAAACTTAGACGGAGTCTGGAGGGTGTGAAGGCACATCGCAGAATTCATCGGATGAAACGCGATTCGGTTCCCATACCCCTCGTTTCGATGGTCGGCTATACGAATGCGGGTAAATCCACGTTGATGAATGCGATGACCGATGCGAACGTCTTTGTGGAGGATAAACTGTTTGCGACATTGGATCCGACGGTCAGAAAGCTCAGATTACCTTCCGGCAGGGAGGTTTTGCTCGCCGATACGGTCGGATTTATTCGGAGGTTGCCCCACGAGCTCATCGAATCCTTCAGGTCGACATTTGAAGAGGTGGCCTATTCACATGTGCTTCTGCATATCATCGATGGCAGCGATGTGGAATCGATTCAACATGCTGGCATCGTCGAGGATGTTCTAGCCGAGATGAATCTCAACCATAAGCCTAGGGTTGATGTGATAAACAAAACGGATATGGATGAGATATATTTTAAAGGGGATAAAGATTCGATCAAGGTGTCAGCGCTCAAGGGCTCAGGAATAAGAGGTCTTCTGGATCGATTGGATGAGGTCTTGAAGCTGGAATTTCGTCGTGTCCTCTTCAGATTTCCCCTCGATCGCGGGGATATCCTGTCCAGCATCTATAGGCTGGGTTATGTATGGAGGGTGGAATACGAGGGGGATGGGATACTCGTGGACTGTGAGCTCCATCAGAAGTTTTATGGCAAATACCGCTCCTTCGAGATCGTAGAGGATTAAAGCATAACATATTATTTTTGC
>CAYWIG010000103.1:2453-6242 GCA_964458295.1 uncultured Myxococcales bacterium | reverse complement strand
TGTTTCAAACAGTCTTTGAACCCTAATTTACCAACACAAAATGTCCTATAACTCGTTATTTACATTTTATGACTTTGCCACCGGGACAGAGAATCGTATCCCAATTGAAGTAGATATGGGTACAAATCTCACCATCATCAAGACTCTTCGTCACGTGTGTTGCAGGACCCGTCGAAGAGAAAACAGGGGGTGGTCCGTCGATGACCATCTTTTCTGACGAATACTCGTAGGTAATACCCGGCTTTTCTACCTTTGTACGAACGATCTTGGGTTTCAAACCACAGTAGTGTTTCAGAATCTCCATCTTCGCATGAAAGATCGCAAAATCCTTCGTCGACCCATATCTCGAACCACAGTTCTTAGCATACTCAGGTGCCTTAGCACCGACCCAAGCTGGCACACCATCCTTCGCCGGTCCATATTGGCTAGCGCTGCACATTCCCCCGGCAACTGGATTCTTTTCAACCTTGACGCCCGGCTTCGCGGAATCGAACTTCTTCTGAGGTGCTGGAGGACCGTATGCTGACATCATCGATGCCCTGGAGATGCATACATCAAAATCCATCTTATAGTAGGCCACGCCCGTATCGGCTACCTGCTTATAGACCGATTTGTCCCTGTCGCCGGTCTTTTCAAGTGTTCCAATGCACTGATCTACAAAACCCTTACAACGACCGTATTCCACCGGTTTCTTGGCCACCGTTGAACAGCCCTTATTGTAGAAATATTCTTTATCGATCTTTGGAGCTCCGGTCTCTTTACCAGCGCCTGCCTTCGGTGGATCTTTTTTAACGACTGGGACCTTTTTCTCAGGCTCGACTTTCTTGCCAGGTTCCTCTTTCTTCTCTGGCGCTATTTTAACCTGTCCAGGTTTCTTATCTGTCGACATCGTCTTGGCAAATGAGATGCATCGATCGAAATCCATCCCGCCGACAGGGCTGCCCTTCTCGGGGGTCAGCTGATAGACCGACTTATCCATATCCCCGATCTTTGCCAACGTAGCGATGCACTGATCTACAAATCCCTCACAGCGACCCTTCTGTGCTGGATCCTTTACATCACCACATCCTTTTTTATGATAATAAGCGGAATCTATCTTATGTCCCACATTTCCCTCCCTCTTTGAACAGCCACAAGGTCTAGTCATATTTTAATTTAAATGTTATTTACTCAAAAAGGACATGATCTTCGCAGCCTTTCTTACCCTACTTAAGCGTCGGACGCTTAGGTGCGCTTGTCCGATTTATTGTTTGA
The DNA here is from genome assembly GCA_964458295.1 of uncultured Myxococcales bacterium. Taxonomy (GTDB): domain Bacteria; phylum UBA10199; class UBA10199; order 2-02-FULL-44-16; family JAAZCA01; genus JABGOS01. The sequence continues at coordinate 4,988 of CAYWIG010000103.1, read as the reverse complement.
AGACATTAATGACGATGTCAGCGACCCTCGATTTGTAATGTCCTCCGGAAGCACTCTGGTAATCGACTACGAAGTTCGACAGGCCTGATGCAGGCGCATATGTGACCTGTATAGCAACACAGTTGTCGAGAATCTTCCTGGCATGGGCCCTACTTCTAAATCCAAGCATGTTTTCCAAGGAGGGTGTAAAATTTGCTGTTTCATCCGGCACCTTTCCGTCAACGACATCAAAGAGATGATATATTTTTCCCTTTATCTGCTGAACCTGGGCTGAATCGTGAAGGGCGTTGTGTGCAATCCCAGCTTTCACCTCTGACTTCATTTGGCGAAGTTCGTCTATCAGAAAGTCTGAACTTACCCCCATACCACTAAATCTTTTAGGGGATGTGGAACCATCGATATGGATGTCCAGGACTCCTTTGAAAAATTTTGAGGGATTCTCATAGAGGTGGATCTTGCTGATCTCCCCTTGGATATTCGATGTGAATTTTCTGAAGTGAAAGGCCTTATGCTTTAGGTATTCCGATTCGAAGTGTGACAGTCGGAGTTTTATTTCATTCGGCCCCGGTCCGAGCGGTGGCAACTCCTCTACAAGTGAGACCACCGGAGTCGAATGTGAAGCAACTGGATTCTTTTCAACCTTGACGCCCGGCTTCGCGGAATCGAACTTCTTCTGAGGTGCTGGAGGACCGTATGCTGACATCATCGATGCCCTGGAGATGCATACATCAAAATCCATCTTATAGTAGGCCACGCCCGTATCGGCTACCTGCTTATAGACCGATTTGTCCCTGTCGCCGGTCTTTTCAAGTGTTCCAATGCACTGATCTACAAAACCCTTACAACGACCGTATTCCACCGGTTTCTTGGCCACCGTTGAACAGCCCTTATTGTAGAAATATTCTTTATCGATCTTTGGAGCTCCGGTCTCTTTACCAGCGCCTGCCTTCGGTGGATCTTTTTTAACGACTGGGACCTTTTTCTCAGGCTCGACTTTCTTGCCAGGTTCCTCTTTCTTCTCTGGCGCTATTTTAACCTGTCCAGGTTTCTTATCTGTCGACATCGTCTTGGCAAATGAGATGCATCGATCGAAATCCATCCCGCCGACAGGGCTGCCCTTCTCGGGGGTCAGCTGATAGACCGACTTATCCATATCCCCGATCTTTGCCAACGTAGCGATGCACTGATCTACAAATCCCTCACAGCGACCCTTCTGTGCTGGATCCTTTACATCACCACATCCTTTTTTATGATAATAAGCGGAATCTATCTTATGTCCCACATTTCCCTCCCTCTTTGAACAACCACAAGGTATAGTCATATTTTAATTTGAATACTATTTAACCAAATAGGACATGATCTGCGCAGCCTTTTTAACTCTCGATTGAAAGATCTTCATATCTCTCTCTGCGATAAGAGCTAGAGCTTTCTGGCCATGACGACAACCTTTACCTTTAACTGTAAAATTTATCGGCGTCCCATCATCTGAGATATAACCTATCGTTCCGCAAACTTCACCTGAAGTGGATTTCTTAAAGGCTGCCTTCATCTGCTTACAGATTTTTGGGGCATATTGACGCGCTATCTTCTGTTCAGCATCATAGAAAACCTTCAGCGCGGAACATTGCTGAGGCGACCCCTAAAAACTACGACCGTCAGATAATTCAAATTCACACGTATCGTAATGTTCCATCGGCACCGGATCGTTACCGGAATTCGTATGTGGAACAAAATCGGTACAACCCTTCATATTGAGCTCTCTCGCCTGAACAACCTCAACGCCTACACCATCATCCATTCCGGCCTCTTCACCACCTGACAGATCCACTACTACTCTCGGTTCTTTCCTACCCATAGTAACTTTGATTTCCCCTGGCTTAAGAAGACCAGCAAGCCCTGATCCTTCACCGGTTTTGAGGTTGGGGAGCTCCGGACCCGTTGTGGCTGGGTCATCGCCCTTTGCACCAAGCGCAGCATCCTCCTTCGGGGCTGGGCAATATTGTTCCTTAAAGGCCTCGACCTTCGCCGGTTCAGTTTCTCCAATTTTGAGAAGGGCCTGCAACCTGCGATGTGACTTGCTGGCGTAAGTCTTCTTGCTTGTATTCGCCTTTATAAAATCTTCATACTTACACCCCTCGACCTCGGGCTTCCACATCTCCATGAAGGATTTAGCTTTGGATAATTCAGCTCTGAGTTTGGCAATGATCGGCTGAAATTCTTTATCAAAAAGCTTCGGAAGATTTTCCAGGATCTCCTTCGTCGGCATATCGCCCTTCTTCGAAAAATAGTAGTCCCTCGCAATCACGGTAAGATGATAGGCGACGTATTCATTCAGGTCCTTCTCCTTATAATTCTCAATGCCGATCGATTTCTTGAATGCTTCCTTCAGTGCCGCAAAATGAGCTTTGATCATAGGGCGCTTACCCTTAACATACTGCATCACAAGTTTTGGATAACGCCTCACCAGTGGATCGCCCGACTTCGAACTACCTTTTCTAAGGGCCCTTACTGATCTAATCTCCTTCATTATACCTT
>CAYWIG010000103.1:0-2413 GCA_964458295.1 uncultured Myxococcales bacterium | reverse complement strand
CAAATTGTCAGGGGGGCATATGAAAGATCGACAACCTTTGCTTCAGGTTGCTTAACTTCAGGCTCTTTAACTTCGGGGTCCTTAACTTCAGGCTCCTTAACTTCGGGGTCCTTAACTTCAGGCTCTTTAACTGCAGGATCTGCCTTTTCTGCAGGTTCTTCACCAAAAAAGGCTGCCTCGATATCATCCGGAGTTATATCTTTTTTCGCAGGTGGTTTCTTTTCAGCCGGTTTTTTCTCTTCAGGCTTCTTCTCACCACCTGCCGGTTTCACCTCCACACCTGCTGGTTTTTTCTCTTCAGGCTTCTTCTCACCACCTGCTGGTTTTGTCTCCGCACCTGCTGGCACGGGAAATAGACCAGGAAGCTGCTTATTCGTCATCAAGTAGGCTCCTACCTCGAGACATCCCTCGAAGCTATCAGCCTCTTCAACTCCATCCTTCTCCGTATATAGCTTATATTCCGTGAATCCGGGTTTCTGTTGAGCCTTACACTGGTCCTCATAGCTCATCTTCCTTCCCGTCGTGACCGCTTCTTCGGTAGGTTTTTTCTCGGCCGGCTTCTTTTCGGCCGGCTTTTTCTCTTCAGGTTTTTTCTCCCCGGCTGCAGGTTCCGTCTTTTCCGCTGGCTTAGCGATTTTTGCGGGATCACCGTAGGTATCTTTATTCGCCATCAGATATACGCCCGCCTTTAGACACTGTTTATAACTGGACGAAAACCACGGTTGGCCTTTGGGTGTTTTTAAAACATATGCTTTGAGGCCGGGCTTCTTCTGATCACGACACTGCTGTTTATAGTAATCCTTCGGAGCTACGACCGGCTTTTTCTCGGCAGGTTTCTTCTCCGCGGGTTTCTTCTCTGCAGGCTTCTTCACCTCAGGTCTTTTTTCCTCTGGTTTTTTCTCTGCTGGTTTTATCTCTTCGACTACCGGCGCAGGAAAGATACCGGGAAGCTGCTTATTCGTCATCAAGTAGGCTCCTACCTCGAGACATCCCTTGAAGGTATCCGCCTCTTCAACACCGTCCTTCTCCGTATAAAGTTTATATTCCGTAAAACCGGGTTTCTGCTGAGCTTTACATTGATCCTCGTAGCTCATCTTCCTTCCAGTAGCGACCGGTTTTCCAGCGGGTTTTCTCTCAGCCGGCTTCTTTTCAGCAGGTTTTTTCTCTTCAGGTTTTTTCTCCGCAGCTGCAGGTTCCGTTTTCATAGCTACAGGTGGACCGTATGTATCGGATTGAGAAACAAAATACGATGCAATGGACATGCAATCCTGAAAGTTCCCTGAGGTTTCTGGATCCCCCTTCTGAGCTTGAATAGCATATTCAGACTTACCATCCCGCTCCTGAAGGGCGCATTGCTTTACATATTCAATGCAGTAACCGAGTTTCGTACTATTCCCGCTAAAATCGCCATAGCCGCCCTGATCGGTGGGCTTGCTGCAAAATGCTGAGGCCGTATCGAGTCTTTGGGAATACCTCGCCGCCGCGTCTGGTTTTACCATCGTGTAATTCCTTTCCAGATATAAGAAGACCTCCCCTATGTTTATTTTCGGCAATTTCCGAAAAAAGTTGCTAAGAAATAATAATAGAATGAGGTTTAAGTGTAAGGTGTATCATATTGTAAAATAAGCACTTACTCTGAAGGGTTGGGTTACATCAAACATTTATCATCCAGTAGCGTGAATATCCCGGGGATACAAAAAAACACCCCAACTAATAACTAGTTGGAGTGTTTTGTGGCGGAGGGCGGGCTTGAACCGCCGACCTGTGGGTTATGAATCCACCGCTCTAACCATCTGAGCTACCCCGCCTATTCCACTATTTCTATCAATCCTTCTTTTTCTGAACATCCTCAGAGATGGAAGGATCGATATAATCATCCATGATGTCAAAAGCAAAAACAGCACTTACTGCATCCTTCTCAAAGAGCTCGATACCTTCAAGCACCAAAACGAAGAGCCTCTTTGCACCACTTTCGCCTGTATTGTCAACCGCATAGTCAGCTACAGCACCAGGCAGCTTCACCGTGCGAGTATCCTCGATGAAACCCAGAGCTCTATCCTCATTGAATATGACGATATCTGAGCTTCTAATGTACGGCCTTCTTCCAATCACGCTTTTAAGCGGCATATCCTGATGTACAGCCACCATCTTGCGCACACCGTACCTACTGATCACAGTTGGTGGGATCTCAAATGTTACATACCCAGATTTCTCCTCGCCGAGCACCCTCCTGGTATCGGCTGGTAAAAGGTTTATGCTTCCGCCATATCGTTTCGAACTCTGCCAGACCTTCTTAAACTTTTTCCCAATACGCTCTCTAAGCTGCAATGGTGCAAAGCCCTTCTGCATTACGACGGAAAGCCTGTCACCTACATTTTCCGAGATCGAAAATTCATAGACCTTACTTCTCCAC
>CAYWIG010000102.1:0-6245 GCA_964458295.1 uncultured Myxococcales bacterium | reverse complement strand
TCAGAAAAAGGTCATATAGGTCGTATCGAGGGAGTGCCTGAGGAGATGGGAACATTTCCGATAAGGATTACTCTCACTGACAGAAATACCAACAAAACTGTCGAACAAACATTGGATCTAAGGGTTAAGGACGATATTGCAGTTCATACATACAAGGACGGCGATGATGATTGGAACACCATCAGCAGTTCATCGGCGATCATCCTCAGTAAAAAAGGAAAGAAAACAGTGTTCATTGGTGTTCAAGGAAACGCCCCCAACTATACCTGGTCAATAAGCGGTGACAGCCGCGTCAAGCTGGACAAGAATTGCATGGATAAGGATACGCCCGAGTATAAGGAATACAGCTGTCTCGTTACAGATTATGAAGGAGCCGAAATAATCACGGTTGAAGACCTCGTCGTCGTAATAGATGATGGCCTTGGCAATAGGGAGGAGTTAGAGTTTACCAACGTGGTGCTGGAGCAGGATATGTGCAAAACACCGATGACGGTAAAGGCGTCAAAGGTAAAGGTTCCATACGGTCACTACAGCATCTCATTTAAAATTGAAGGTGGGATGCCACCATATCATTATTTCAAATACGATCCTGTAACAGATATGGAGTATGGGGTGAATGACTTCAGCGATTCTGAGATAAATATTTCCGACGACGCGAACCTGGTTCCTGGCGCTGACTTGGAATATGCTATGAACGCAGACGAAGCGATTCACTATAACTTCTACGACTCCTGCGGTACATATACCTACGATAATTCCATTACAACGGAACTCGGTTTGTTCTTTCAGGACGAAACGCTGCTTTTTAAAAGCTATTATTTTAAATCAGAGTTGGTAATCACTGCTGACGATACGGATGGAGATGGCGATTCACCAATGTACATGGCGCTGCTTAACAAGGATAATGATGTAATGGCAAAATGGGCAAGTGGAAATGATGAATTGAGCATCAATCTGGACATATACAATAAAGATCATGGAAACGGACAGTATTGGAAGGTTGTCGATCAACCACATACGAAATTCTCAAACAATCAAACGAGGGTAACGGATATAGATAGGGTTCAGTTCAGGGTAAGCTCACATGGCAACGATTTATTTGAAGAAGTAGACATCGCTTTTCAGCGATATATAATCAAATTGCCGAACTGGTGTGGAACCGCACAAAATATGCCGACTGGGGAATATGAGTGTACCAACAACATCTTTTGTTCATACCACTATCCCATATCTTGGCGAATCAGAGACGGAGCGGAGGACGATTGTTCGGGAGATTATATTTTTCGTAATTATGTTGAAACAAAAACTTAGAATCGTATACAAAAAGCGCCCTACCGAGAACGTTTTTTATCCATTCAATATTAATAGCTCAATCATACCATTGATTTGACAACATCGACCCTGGGCTCAATCGCTTCAGGAAACTCAACACCCTTTGAAACGGCGGGGATATCCTTTAGCCCGTTTCCGGTAACGAGAACTACTACCCGATCGTCATCTTCGATGACACCTTCATGGGCGAGCTTTCGGAGTCCTGCCACCGCTGCCGCGGCTGCCGGTTCACAGAAGATACCCATCGTACTTCCAAGATATCGAATTGCATCCACTATTTCATCATCGGCAACTGAAACAGCGGTCCCTCCACACGATTTTAATGCCTTCATCACCCATCTGCCGGCGCGTGGAACACCCACCGAAATAGAATCGGCGATCGTTTTCGGATTCAGCTCTGAAGATATCGTCCTCTTGTTATTCTCGACAGCATCTACTATCGGTTTACATCCTTTAGCCTGTACCACAGCCAACTTTGGAACATGATCGATCAATCCCAATTCTTTCAAGTCGGAAAAACCCTTCTCAATCCCAGCGAGAATAACACCATCACCTGTTGGAACTACAACCCAATCCGGAACTGAATAGAACATCTGCTCCCAGATCTCGAGCGCGGCCGTCTTCTTGCCTTCAACTGTAAATGGATTGTAGCCGGTATTTCTATTGTACCAACCAAACTTTTCACACGCTCTAACCGAAAGCTCAAAGGCCTGGTCGTAATTGCCCTTTATGGGAATTAACTTGCCACCATAGACGGCGATCTGCGTGAGCTTCGCCTTCGGCGCACTCTCCGGAACGAATATCACACTCTTCATCTCCGCAGATGCGGTCATACCTGCAAGGGCAACAGCTGCGTTCCCGGTCGATGCTGTTGCGATCGTGTCGACATCCTTCTCCTTAGCGACTGCTACGACCATAGATGAGGCCCTATCTTTAAACGATCCAGTCGGCAGGCACGTGTCATCCTTTATCCACACCTCATCGAGCCCCAAATCGTGGCCGATTTTCTGAGCGAGCCTGAGTGGAGTTAAATCTGTAATTAGCGGCGGGACGGACATCGGATTTTCTATTGGGAGAAGCTCCAAGTATCTCGCTGGTCCTCTCTCGCCCTTCGCTTTTATCGATTTCGAATTAAAAACCTTGGATAACTTTTCATAATCATAAACACATCTAAGCAAACCCCGAAGAGGCTCCATCTCCTTTTGTTTTTCAGCACAGGAGAGACATAAGTATTCGACATCACCTGGAACGTAGTGTTTTTTGCAATCTATACATTCGAAGATAAATTTACTCATTGAATTCCAGGTTAAGGTTGAGATTAAGGTTGAGGTTTTTCCTCAGCCTTAGCCTCAGCCTTAGCCTTAACCTTAGCCTTAGCCTTAGCCTTAGCCTTAACCTTAGCCTTAACCTTAGCCTTAACCTTAGCCTTAACCTTAGCCTTAACCTTACCCTCAACCTGTCTCTTCTTCATAGTGATACACTTAACAGGGCACATCGTGGAACAGAGTGCACATCCAACGCACTTTTCATCATCCACCACCGGCTTTCTCTCCTCACCGATTTCAATCGCCTGATGACCGCCATCCCTACATGCAATTACACAGAGGTCGCACTTCACACACCGATCCATATCGATGTCGGCTCGCCAATCATCGTGAGGCAGCTCATCATGGGAGACGATATACTCAAGCGACTTTCCGATAATATCCTGAACCGATTTTACGCCGAGCCTCTCTAGATGAAACGACATCCCCTCGACGAGATCGTCTACGATGTCATACCCGTAATGCATAACCGCGGTACAAAATTCAACGACGCCGGCTCCGCAGAGCATGAATTCCAACGCATCCTTCCAGTTCATCGCCCCGCCACTGCCCGCAATTGGAATTCCAACCTCCTTAGAGACGAGCGAGATACACCTAAGCGAAATCGGCTTTACCGCAGCGCCAGATAGACCTGAATAGGTGGATTTGCCACCCACATTTGGAATCGGAATGAAGCTCTCATGATCAATTCCCATAAGTGACGGAATAGTATTGCCGACGCATACGGCATCGGCACCCGCCTCCTTTATAGCTGAAGCGATTTCGGCAAGGTCGCTCACCTGAGGTGTGAGTTTAATGATTACCGGGGTCTTCCCTGCACCCTCCTTTATCCAACCGACAACCTGCGCCGATGCAGCTGGATCCTGTCCCAGCATCATACCAGGCTTTAGGCCCATCGATCCTTGTGGACATGAAAAACTGCATTCGATTAAATCGGAGCCAGCGGCGGAAGCCCTCTTCGCCACTTCCTGCCAGCTATCCTTAGAACTCCCGCTAATCGATGTGATGACGCGATTATCCGGAAATTCCTTCTTAAGTTCCTTGACGCGTTCCTCGATCACATCGATATGATGCTCACTAATGAGATCTATGTTGCCCATACCCATGAGGCGCTTATTACCGAAATCCAAGCCACTCATCATAGGATAAGCGAGGGGAACGTCGGTGCCCTCCACGGATGTGGTTTTAAGAACCGCGCCGGCCCACCCGGCCCTGAAAGCATCCTTTACCATCTCCAAATCGTCCGATGGCGGAGCAGCAGCAAGGATGAATGGGTGCTTAAACTTCACACCGCAAAAGTTTACTGACAAATCTATTTTTGGATCTGGATACATAAGAACCGTGATACGTGGTGCGTGATACGTGGTGCGACTTCGCATCACACATCACTCAACACGCATCACTACTTGTTTAAATAATCACTAATTTCAATCGCTGCCAGCTTACCCATACCAACGGCTTTAGCGGCAGTACCGCCGCCGTAGGTCACATCGCCTGCTGCATATATTCCTTCTTCCGACGTCTTAAAGGAATCCTGACCGATGGCGACATACCCACTTGGTGTCGTTCTAAGATCAAATGTAGATTCAGGATCCTGACCGATGGCGAGGATTACCGAATCACAGTCGATAGCGAATTCCTGCGCCTCGATATCGTATCCCGTTGGTTTACCAGCACCATCGCGATTCCACTTGATACGGACACAGCGAAGGCCCTTTACTTTATCCTCTCCGACGATTCCCCTAGGTAATACTCTAAAATAAAATTCCACGCCCTCATGCCACGCATCCTCAACCTCGTTTGGATACGCTGGCATCTCGTTTTGAGTTCGTCTGTAGATGATGAAGCTCTCCGCGCCCGAACGCTTTGCGACCCTAGCTGCATCGAGCGCCGTATCTCCACCTCCGATAATGAGCGCCCTCTTCCCAACTTCGGGCATCTTTCCCTTTTTAGTTTCACGTAGAAAGTCTAGAGCCTGACAAACGCCCGGAACATGATCTCCGATGAGATCACCGCCCTTTGAACGATGAAGGCCGGTAGCGATAAAAATCGCTTTGAATTTATCCTTCAAAAGTTTTTTAGGATCATCGACCTTCTTATTCGCGACAAATTCGACTCCCAATTTCTTGATCAGCTCAATTTCAAAATCCACAACCTCGATTGGAAGCCTGAACGAGGGGATAGATTGCCTGAGCATTCCACCAAAAACTTTATCGGCTTCAAAGATGGTTACAGGGTGTCCTCTTTGAGCGAGTTCCGCAGCGCACCCTAAACCAGCAGGCCCAGATCCCACAACGGCTACCGGGGCCTTATTCAGTTTGGGTGACATGGGAAGGGTGGCCTTCGTGACCCTTTCCCAATCCATAACGAATCGCTGCAGACCGGAGATATCTATTGGAATACTAAGATCGGACGACGTACATTCGCTAGCACACGATGTCCCGGTGGGGCATATGTATGCACACGAACCGGCCAAGATATTGCCATTCCTGAGCATCCTCGCTGCACCGTCGAGATTATCGAAACGAATCTTTCTGATAAATGAACGCGCATCGACACCTGCAGGACAGTTGCACGTACACGGGGCCTCAGCACACATGAGGCAGCGCATCGACTCCATCTTCGCTTGAACCGATGTAAATCCTTCCTCTGGCATATATTACTTTCCCTCTATTCTATTTTTGATCTCGTAAAAATATCTTAGCATGTATGCGTCGATTATGCCGAGGATACCGATGACGAGACCCAGAACTCCCCATTTCGTTCCATGAAATTCCATAGCGACCGCAATGCCGATGGCGCCGATGATCAGATCGAGCCAAAAATACCACTTCACCCTCTTTTCGGTCAGATATTTACTATTGATCTTGAAGAAACCCATTGTTCCTCCTTTAGTGACGCGTGTTGCGTGCTACGCGATGCACTTCGAAACACGTACCACTCATCACGCACCACGCATGGTCATCGCCATGATCGCCTTAGCCGTATGCAAACGGTTTTCGGCTTCATCATAGATGATCGACCACTTCTCGCTATCGATCACCTCATCCGTAACCTCGTTTCCGCGATCGGCCGGAAGCGCGTGCATATATTTCACATCCTTATCGGCAAGATTCATGCGCCTGGCATCGCAGATCCAATCCTTGTACTTGTTGAGGTTGTTTTTCATCTCATTGCGATGGGATTCATCATCCACCCAATCGGAAAGCCCTGCAAATCCGCCCCAGTTTTTCGGAATAACGACTTGAGCGCCTTCAAAACCAGCATCCATATTATCCACAAAGTTGAGATTTCCGCCACATTCGGCTGCATTCTTCTTAGCCGTATCGACGAGTTCAGGCATGAGTGGAAATTCCTTAGGTGCCGCGACCGTCACATCCATACCGTAACGAGTGAACATGAGAATCTGCGATTGCGGAACGGATAGCGGCTTTGCATGACTCGTGGCATACGCCCAACTTATCGTGACTTTGAGGCCTTTGAGGTCCTTTCCGAACTTTTCCTGCATGACCATCGTATCGGCCATCACCTGCATCGGATGGTAGAAATCGTCCTGAAGCGAGAGAATTGGAATCTCCGAATGCCGCG
>CAYWIG010000101.1:0-6269 GCA_964458295.1 uncultured Myxococcales bacterium | reverse complement strand
AACGGGTCAGCGCCTGGAGCTTCCAAGGCTCGAGATTGAGGATCCTGATGCTGACATGGTGTCTACCAGTTGGAGGGTTGTGAATGTAGATACATCGAATTGGAGTACTTCTGGGGCAGCATCCGAGGTGGAGGCAGCGCTAAGACAGGTTCAGATTACAGATGACGGGGCACTGGATTTGGAGAACAGTCCGATCAGGAGAGGGACGTACTACGTTCAAGGTACGGTCTCCGATGGATTGGTCAATACGAAGACCGATTTAATAGCGATTGAGGTTCCAAACAATCCTCCGATTTTGGAAAAGGTGGAGGATATCGAGTTTGAAGGAGCGGTGATTCAGGATGGTAGACTTGTGATGGATGAGTTTAAAGGAGAGATTTCTGTAGCAACTAGATTTACAGATCATGATGATGATATTGTAACTTTGAAATACGAAGCCAGGTTTATCGCTCAGGATGATGCTGTGAGCGACAGTGAAGCCGTAGTTATATCAGTCATCGATGAGGATGGCGTTCATACCATAATCCCCAAGAAATGCGGAACATTGATTATGACTATAACGGCGGATGATGGTTATGGAGGCGTTACGATTGAGGAGGTGGAGGTTTATATTCCTGTACCTGACGTCCCGATGGATCTAGCACAGCTTGCCCTCGATAATTGGTTTGCGCATGACGAAAATTCGATAAGTGCCAGCGGCACTTTCAGATCTCCAGTGCGATCCGTCGTTGCATATGTTGGAGGTGTGAAGGCGGAGATAAGCAGGGTTGGCGGTGAGGCCAACATATCGAAGAGCCTTGCGACGAAAACCAACGCATCTGAGAGCGTGGAGGCGGATTCGTATGAAACATTTACTTTTAGTGCTTCATCGATACCGCTTGAAGCAGATATCTCAGCGTTGGAGATAGAAATATTAACTAACGTCGATGGTGAATACGTACCTCTTATTGGGGGTACGACGGATCTCGAAGTCGCTAATACGGTCAACATAGAAGCTGGTGGATGTTCGATGATTGAGTCGCACACCAACACACGAAGTATTTATATTGCGATGTTCGTCTCTATGTCGTTGATAGGCCTCTTGTTGAGAAAAAGGTTTACTACTCAACCTGAATGACGACACGCCTGTTCATGGATCTTCCCACAGATGTCGAATTTGACGCTGCCGGATCACCTTCGCCGTAGCTCACTGTAGTTATCCTGTCGGGATCGGTTCCGCGGTCGGTCAAATATTTTTTGACAGAGTCAGCCCTTCGTAGTCCTAGGGTTTGGTTGTATGATTTACTGCCGATGCTGTCCGTAAAACCAGCTATCGTGATATGTTGTATCCATTGATTGTTTTCAAGGAGATCGATGATCGAATGAAGTATTTCATCAGCTTCAGCATTAATTCTTGAGCGATCAAAAGCGAATAGAACCGGAGTCTCTGCGATTATGCGCGTTTTATCCTCGAACTTCTCCACCCTGACATTTTCGAGCTTCGTATCGGTTGGAATCTTAACAGAGAAGGATGCAAAGCCCCTATACTTAGGTGTATATGAACCATTACTGACGCCGATTCCCATGCCAGTGTTGATCGCGAATCTGTTATCCCTTCCAAACCTCCACTGCAGACCGGCCCTGCCCTCGGTAGGGGTTAGCGTCTTAGATGCGAAGAAATCGCCGAACGGCGTTCTGCTCTCCATCTCACCGACGATTGAAAGGAAGTTTGTAGCTTTAATCGCGATACCACCGCTCGCGAGAAACTGTTCATCAAAATCGAGACCATACGCGTTGAACCTTTTTCTAGCTAATACACCTATATTCAAAGCTAAGGTAACGCGCTTACCAATTTCGCCATCGATTACGAACTTTCCACCACCAGTGATGCCATCCTCTCCGATGAAGTACTCCTCCTTTCCGGTTGGAAAGGTGACGAAGGGAACGAGCGCAAGTCCCACTGGATATCTCTTCCCGTCGAGAAATCTAAATTTGAGCTCCATCCCGAGGTCGCCGATGCCGTATTCATTCATAGCTGGGCGACGCGTATCGGGATTTCTGAATCTATTGTTCCAAACGACGGGTAGATCGACAGAAACTGTAAACCAGTCGGTAAAACCGACAGCCGTGAAGAAATGTTGAGCGATATATCTATTTACGAGATTAATGTTTGAATTTCCGATCGTGGCTTTTAGAGGTTTATACGCATAGTCGGCAGCAGTTCCAAGATTCCATTGCCATTGGCGGAGTGTCTTTGACTCACGAACCGTGAACATCAATCCCCCGTCAGGAACGGGGTTGAAGCTTAGCACACTAAAGCGAGTAGTCGCTAGTGACTGTGATGGTATAAGGAATATGTATATGAGGGTGATGGCGATTAGGGCCTTCTTATGGACTTTCATATGGCGCGTATAATACCAGAGTGCAAAAATATCGCCAAGCTAAAAGGTTGATTTGGAAGGGATTGTCAAAAAAGCTCCGTCTTTTTTCAGCCCAAACAAGACTGTCTTGTCTGTGGATAAGTACAAAAAAACCTGCCCACCTAAATGGCGAGCAGGTTTTTTATATACAGATGAAAAATATTAGCCAAGCAGTGTAAGTGCCTTTTCGTTGTTATCGGTGTTGAAGATGACCCTCGTCGTATTGTTGGTGCCTGATGTCGTGACGTAGTAATAATTGATGTTGATGCCTGCGGTCGCCAAGGTCTGTGCGGTGTTCCAGGTGGTACCCGGCTTGTCCTCAAGCTCGGTTACCACTACGTCCTTTGTCGTCGTGGTGTAGCCCGCCTTCGCCAGGAGATCCGTCGTTTTGTCGTAGTTATCGGTGATGAACATGAAGGTGCCGGTGTTGCCCTCGCCGTATGCGCACATAGCCCAGACGTTGACTTTGGCCTCGGAGAGAGGGGCGGTTAGCTTTGCCAGGGTTCCAACTTCATTTGATGTCGTAACCCAAATTTCCTTCTCAAGCCTTGTGTTTGTCATATATTCCTCCTTTGTGGTTATTTTCGAAGGAACCTATCACGGAAAGGTAAAATGTAAACTCTATAATTATGAGGGATGAGGTGCGTCTATCCACAGATAAGACAGTCTTACTTGGGGATATATTACTCCGTCTTTTTTTAACCCAAACAAGACGGTCTTGTCTGGGGATAACTATCTTACGGATAACCTTCATTATCGAAGCTTCGCTAATTCCCTATCCCAGTGCTTGTTCGCATGTTTGGTGTATTGATCGGGCGGGACGATCGGTTTTTCGAGCTTCTCCTTCGTTTCATCGGAGAGCTTTCCATCCTTCACAACTTCCTTGCCACATCTCTGAAGGAGTTTCTTGTAAGAATATTGGAATGGTTTCAAGAGCAAACTCTTCATTTTTACCACTTCGCCTTCGCCGCGATAGATTTCAGCGATAACATCGGTGTGCATGTTTCTCGCGACCCTCCTGAAGAGAACCTTAAAAACCTCGAAGTGAGACTGTTCTGGGAAGCCGCAGTTTGAGATTACCACAAGCTTAGGGGATTTGTAGTGGGGAGGCATTACATGTCTGCTCTCACCTTTTTCGTCTGTTGTAAAATGTGGATCAGCCAGTGGAATCATCCTATCCATGAAATTTTTCATCAGACCGGTGATGTTATCGACGTAGACGGGACAGGCATACACGATGATATCGGTATCGAATTTCGGAAGTAGTTCCTTCATGTCATCTTCAAAGATGCATTTGCCCGGTGTCTTTGTCCAACACGCGAGACAACCTATGCAATGATGAATTTTTTTCTCGGATAGGAGGACATGTTCAGTATCAGCGCCCTCACTCTTGGCACCCTTTAAAAACTCATCGACCATTATGTACGTGTTGCCATTTTTTCCTTTAGGACTACCGTTGAATGCCGTGATTTTCATTGATTATCTCCTATTACTTCAATCTAAGAATTCTAATTAATTAAGTGTCGGACGCCTAATCGTAAATTTTCAAAAAAGCGTCGGACGCTTTTTTAATGACGTGATAAGATTATCTGTTCCGTCCCCTGGATATCCCTAAAACTTCCGCCCTGGCTTAAAAACCGGATTGTCATTTCGGCATCCGTAATTCTGACACCACAGATGTCGTCTATACCATAATCGAATAACACAGGCGACATGATTGTTGTGGGACCCAGAACCATTGAGTAGGCATTTTTCGCAAGGGTGGCTATCTCATCGAATGTGTGATTGACGAGCGTCGTTCCCGTTATGATTGCTATATCGGCTAGGGGAATAACTTCAGAGGCCTTCTCCGCCGGCAGATCACCGGGCTGTGGCATTAACTCCAGAACATCTAGGTGTTTGCAGATTTCTCGCAGCCTATCGGTGAAATTAAAGTGTCCCACCATCGCGACGCGCTTGCCCTTACATTTTTCGAAGAGGATTTCCTTTCCGTTGATGCGACGTGTTTTGCTTGGATCTGGCATTATCAGGGAATTGATGGCAGCGACACCTATCGAAGCTTCTGTCCAGTTGTTGGATAATGCATATTTCGCAAGTTCCAACGTTGTTGACTCAGTAAGTGAGCCACAGTTCTTAATCGGTTCGTGATTTCCTGTGGTATTGATCGTTCGTGGAAAGTTATATGCGACTCCAAGATGTTCACTCAAGACGAGCGTCGATTTTTGGCAGACCCTGACGTCGTTTACCTGATAATCATCATGTAATGTGTCCAGAATATCGATCAGAACCCTACTCATCTGTTCAGATTCTTGCATGTAGTCACGTATTACAAGAATTTTTCACACAAGTTTAAAAAAGGATCGGACGTTTTTTTGTATATAAGTATTCTAATATTGATGGTGTCGAACGCTTTCCGTGTTTTAGTTGCAATAGTATAAATATAGACTATTATATGACGAAATTTAAAAGGGGGGTGTCATATGAAGAAGATAATCTCATCGGTTTTGATCTTTACGTTTAGTTTTTTGATGGCCTGCGGTGGCAGCTCATCCGGCGGTGGGGGTGATGATGATACACCGTCGCTCACTTCTTGTGGCACTGCATCAACTTCAAGTGGGACCGAGGTGATGATCGGTGATACCGATGGAAATGTGATGACAGTCAACTCAGATGATTCATCTGTCACGTGGACACTTCCCAATTCAGAGTCTGGTGAGCTTGGTGGTTTTGTGATGTACTATGATAGTGACGGCTATCCTACTCGCACTGTAATCGGCGACACATACATCATTTACAATAATTGGGACACGACGAACAACACGGTCGATATTGCTTTCATAAATTCGGATGGCGAAATTACAATCCAGCGTACGATAGAAGTGGATGCCGATTCGATGTCCGAGATAGCAACGTTATTTTCAGCTATGAACGCTCAGATCGTCGCCGGAAAATCTATCGCTTCGCAGCTCGGCTCCGCCCTCAAGTATGGTGGCATACTCGCAAATGCAGGACTTTGCGGTGCGGCGATCTATGCTGCGACTTCATCCGCTGGACTTTTAAGTTGGACGGTCGCCGGTGCGTGCGCTTCGACGACGCTCACGGTTACACTATACTTCGCTGGGGACGAACTACAGGATGCTGGTCAGGGAGTCGATGTGGTGCTGTCGGCAATCGATGTCTATCAGTGTACCCAGGGCGATACAAATGCCTGTGCACAGGCTACAGCGAGCGCTGCTGAGATGATAGGCTCGGAAGCCGAAAGTGCCTACGCCGAGGATCAAGCGACGGTGATTGCGGCAACGGGAATGCTAACAGGTCAGAGTGGTGCGCTTCAGTTTACACTCACGTGGGTTCAGCCAGTCGATATGGATTTACATATCACGGATCCAGATAGTGAACTGATATACTACGGTAATACGACGAGCGATAGTGGTGGCGAACTCGATGTCGATGATAGAGATGGGGGGAGTCTATCCTCTCCTGCAGTTGAGAATATCTTCTGGGAGGAGGATCCACCATCCGGAGATTATCAGATCCAGGTTAAATATTTTTCTGCTAAGAATACCGGAGAAAGTATGCATTATGGAAGAACGGGTGAATCCGATGAGAACTATTTCACTGTGGGAGTTACGGTGGATGGTGTGAGTCAGACGCTTGCAGGAACTCCCGATGCTGGCACCGAAGTGCCTGAGCTATTCACGCAAGATATTGCGACGTTTACGTACAGCGGGAACTAATAAACAACCCCAGGGGATGCGGATAGAACTGCGTATCTAAGTTTAAAAAAGCGTCGGACGCCTAATCAAAATTTTTCCAATAAGTGTCGGACTGTACTAGGCAAGTAATTTTGTGACTTTTTCGAGTTTATCG
>CAYWIG010000100.1:0-6316 GCA_964458295.1 uncultured Myxococcales bacterium | reverse complement strand
AGATTCTTCATGGTATACAAATACAACAGTCCCCCTAACACGACAAGTGCTATATTTTATATTCTAAACAGCAACTTGGTGTTCATTGCTTTTCCACTCTTACTATAATATAAATGCCTTAAACGGGGGGACATTATGAGAAAAAAAATAGTAGCAGGCTTCTTTTTATTCGTCGTTTTGACATTACTTTCAAGCGCAGCTGCAGCAGATATCCTTCTTACACCAAACTCCCTAATCTGTCCCAACACGAGGGAAGGCGATGAGATCGATTGCGGAACCATCACCTTACAAAACACTAATCGACTTCTGGGAGTAAAGGTTCAGAGTGTCAAGGTGGGTGATACGGAAAATTATACTTTAGATATGACAGAATGTGCTGGAAAAAGCCTGGGGGCTGGCAAGTCGTGCAATATTTACGTCACATTTCATCCTCAGAGCGGTGGAGGTTTCTTTTCAACAGTCAATGCCGTTTATAGATATTTCAACTTCACACGAAAACATAGCAGAAAAGCGAGCGTCTACGGTCTTGCTGTCTTTCCCATCGTCCGACTATCCACCAATACCGTAGATTTCGGAGATCAAACCGTCGACACGAGTCAACGCCAATACATAAAGATGGAGAATATAGGAAATGACACCTTAAATGTCTCCAGCATGACGGTGCCCATCGGTAGTGGATTTAGTGTCGAAGATGACTGTGGAAGCTCATTAGCGGTCGACAACTATTGCGGCATATTGGTATATTTTGAACCGACCGAAACTGAGGATTATGTCTCCACACTAGAGATTGTGGATGATTCCTACAGCAGCCCTCATCATGTAGCCCTCTCCGGAAGCGGAATAGCTGCAGGCAGCGCCGATATAAATATCGAGAAGCTATATATCGACTTTGGAGAACGGGCGCTCGACAGCGAGACTACTGAAACGATAACTTTGACGAGTGCGGGAACGGTAAATCTAACTATAACTTCAATTGTCGCTAGTGGAACGACATTTTCACAAACGAACGATTGCCCCGCAACACTCGCCCCCGATGAGACGTGTACTGTAACTGCGGCGTTCGAGCCGACCACCTCGGGGGCATATGATGGAACCATCACGTTAACCGATAACGCTACAGACAGCCCTCAGACTATACGTCTCAGCGGTAAAGGAGTATCTCCAAACGCGACCCTTTCACCCAGCTTAATCAACTTTGGAAATCAGACGATCGAGAAGCCAAGCATGACCAAGGAAGTCATTCTATTGAATAGCGGAACTTCAACGCTCACAATCGATGATATCAGCACATCTGAATCGATGTTCACTCAAACGAATTCATGTGGAGGTACATTGGAGGCCAAAGAGGACTGCATGATACGCGTAGTATATTTACCTACTGAAACCGGCGCAGCCACCGCCACCTTGAATGTAACCTCTGACGATCCGAGCAGTCCAGCCAAAGTCTTTCTCTTCGGCAACGGCATCACTGGGCCGGATGTAGATATCAACCCACCGATCCACGACTTCGGTGACACACGCGTAGGTGAAACGAGCGAACAGCAGAATTTCACGATAAAAAATACAGGCGAGGGCGATTTAACGTTAAGTTCGATTACAGTGAACAGTGATTTTGAGCAATCGAATGAATGTCCAGAAACACTCGTTGAGGAGCAAACCTGCGATGTGGAGACGGCATTCGTTCCTGCGGTTGCTGGAAACTTCTTCGGTATACTCTCAATAGTCGATAATGCTGAGGGTAGCCCTCACAAAGCGAATCTCATGGGCTATGGAACTATTTTCGACGTTACAATTTTGCCTGCTTCCATAAACTTTGGTGATCAGACTACCGGCAAATCATCCCTTGCACATGAAGTGCGCCTACTCAACTCCGGCAATGATACTATCACAATAGATAGCATTGCATCGTCGAGTTCCGTCTTCGCTCAGACCAACGACTGTGAATCATCTCTCGCACCTTCGGCATTCTGCACGATAAGCGTAATATTTACACCTGATGTAATAGAATATCTAACCGGAGAGATAACCATCACCGACAGCGCAACCGGAAGTCCCCACAACGTCGATCTTACCGGAAGTGGAATCGACCCCATGTATCCCGATCTCGACATCTCCCCGAACTTCTGGGACTTCGGTCAGGTTCTCGTTGGAGATACGAGCGATGCAGAGGAGTTCACCGCCAAGAATACCGGCGTCTTGGATGTCATTATATCAGGAATCGATGCCAACAGCGAGTTCGCCCAAACAAACGACTGCCCAGAAACGTTAACACCTGACGAAACATGTACGATATCTGGCACCTTCTCACCTCAAGCCGCAGGGGAATTTACTGGCTATATTACGGTGATTGATAACACATACAGCCGATACCAGAGCGTTCTTCTTAACGGCGCCGCATCCCACTCAGGCGACGTCGATATTAGTTTCTCTGCATCGAGTTTGGATTTTGGAAATATTCCGATCAATACCGAGAGCGATGTCCAAAGCGTCATTCTCACAAATGCCGGCACCGATGATGTCACCATCGGTGAGGTGAGCATCGCCGGAAGTGCGGTGATTAATTTCAATATGACCACAAACTGCAGCGGCAGATCCCTCGACTCCGGAAAATCATGCATAATCGATATCACCTTCAAGCCAACATCTGAAGGATATGTAATAGCGAATGTCATGGTTTATGACGACGCACATGACAGCCCGCAGGCAATCACGATTTCGGGAATAGGCAGATCGAGTTCCTCAAGTTGTTCGATTACGAAACATGGCGACAAAGGACCCGCAGCACCTGCGTTGATAACGCTTCTCGGATTGATCTTTGGGCTATACTTTATGAAGCGGACTCTTGTCCGTGAATAATCGGTTAACGCAAACCAACAAAAAAACGCCCCTTCATGGGGCGTTTTTTTGTTATAGATAATTTATACTACTGTTCCTCGTTTGACGGTGCTTGATTCCTCGACCAACTATCGCCGGGCCAACTGATTATCGAAGGGCTCCCAGTTGATCTCTCCTCTGTAAAAGCAGAGGAGATCGTGTAATCGAGAACGACGGAAAAATCACCGTCGGAAATTGGCGTAATCCCATCCGCACTGACACCGCGTGCAATCGAATGTGTGAGCAACTCCGTATTCGACTTGTTCACATAAAGCCATACGGAACCATCTGATGATTGGAACGCCCCAGGAACACCTCCAGCAGAGCTTATCTGAACAGGATCGCTTCCACCACCTGGAATTTCAAAGGTCTGTGACAAGGACGTACCTTCGTAGACTAGCGTTCCTCCACCCACCGAAATATAAAGTAGATAACTTCCATCTGCTAAAACCAATATATCAGGATCGCAGAAGAGCGTATACTGCGCCTCATCGCTTGCGATATACATCGAGGCACGATTACCATCCTGCTGTGTAAAATTTGTAAGGCTTTCATCATCGGCAATGGCGGAATGGATCTCCTTCGTACATGGATAATCGTCACCACATCCTGCAGGATCACCCCCTACTCGACCGGGCAGATAGAAGAGGATAAGATCATCACCGGAAACGATTAGGGATGGATCCACCCAGCCACTCTCACTATCATCACCGCTTATATTGGCATCGCCAGCACCGACGACTTCAAAACAGGCGTTGTATTTTTGCCAATTAGCATCACCCTGCGTATGAAAGATATAAAGATAATCATTATAGAAAACGAGCCCAGGAACGCTTCCTGATATAGATTCAAATTCCTCAATGAGTGACCAGCTGGCTCCATCGTTAGAACCTGCGAGATAGAGCATGTGGTTTCTGGGATCACTGCAGTCCTCATCCGGATCGCAGGACTGAAAGGCCATCATATATGAGTACGTCGTTATCGAAGAGTTATCACACTGCAGTGCTTCAGTGTTGAAGAGCGCCATA
Source organism: uncultured Myxococcales bacterium (assembly GCA_964458295.1). Classification (GTDB taxonomy): domain Bacteria; phylum UBA10199; class UBA10199; order 2-02-FULL-44-16; family JAAZCA01; genus JABGOS01. Next base: position 2,414 of record CAYWIG010000100.1, on the reverse strand, counting down.
AATCCTTCAAAGGCTGATCCGGAAGCATAGGTTATGCCCGTAGTTAAACAGATGGCATAGCTGGTGTTGTAACTGAGATCGCTCTCTGGATCGAGGGTGGCTTGTAAATCAGCTGCCGTATACCCGACGGATGCAGTTAAAGCATTATCTGCATTGCAGATTGTGTCATCGTATTCAGTTTTCCTAACTATAGCATCCGCACCTTGAGGTTCATCCCCACCCCCCTGCTGCGGCATTGACACGATAAAGAATGTTGATGAAGTGACCGTAGCGCTATCTACCGCCTCAGAGAACGTATATGCAAACGTACTCCCTATTGGAACATCGGCTGTGCCATCTAGCGTGTTGACGCTTACAGCATCATCGCCTCCACCTCCACCACCGCTGCCGGAACTACCGCTACAGCTTAGGATAAAAAATAACACAATGACGACAAGCGTCCATTTCGATTTATTATACATATCCCCTCCTTAACAAAGGAACCTATCAAATCGATGTCTAAAAATCCAACATAATGAATATGTCTATACGTAATATCCAACTGGCCCTACCGGTTGGTCATTAACCAGGAATCACTTGATTCCCAGTTCCTCCATTTAGGAAAATACCGACTAGTCTTTAAAGGTATCGTTCAGATAGGCAAGTGCTGATTTGTAGGATCTAGATATCTCCTCCGGTTGATTAGCCATTTCAGCAAATTTTGACATGGCATCTTTAAGCAGCCCGATATCATCGGGGGCCAACTTCAATTCAATTAAAAAATCGGTCAGATAGCCTCGATGCTCGCCTGTTTTATCAAGCGTAATATATCTAGAAATAGCCCTTGAAGTCACGCACCCTTACGGACATAAGCGAAACTTCGCCAATACCTGACAGACTATCCCAATACATCCACAACAGCTCTCCAACTATCTCCTTTGCAGTTTTTACATCACCGTTTACAATCAATCCTTCTACATAAATTCGAAGTGCGTATTTCAGTTTTCTATATTTATGAGTTTCTATATCTCCAGTTCGATATCTCCTATAGACCTCCGAAAATACACTCTGAACAAGTTCATTTTTCCCAAAGGCATCAAGGATCAAGCCAACTTCCAACAGGGCATCCACAGAATCCTTCTGTTTAGCCTCTATCATTATTTTAGCTATCTCCTTAGGGGAGCATTCGGTTAAAACTTGCTCCGCAAGTCCTTCTATATACGAAAACGGCGACAGGGAATCGACATGGGCTGTAAATGCCCTCATAAATTCATCATTCTCCAGGAACTCGAAGAGCATAACTTCTGCCCTTCCATGCAAATCAAGAGCGCGTTGTTCATAGACGCCCCATATAGTAAATATATCCATAACCGCTTGTGCTGCCTCTTCCATTTTTCCATTTTCAAGATAAATGCGAGCCAACTCCGATCGGTGCTGCATTTCCAAGGGATCCTCCCTTGTCAACCTAAGCAGATTTTCTATTGTAGCTTCATAACCATCCTCTTCGAGGTGATATTCAGATTCCCCATCCAGACCTGGGTAGATCTCCATGAGCTTTCTTGCCTGAGAGAACTCCCTCTTTTTGACAAGATAATCAAACATATATACTGCAAACGTGAGATATGATTCTTCAGGTTTCATTCGGTTGTAAAATTTTTCAAAATATAGTTTCCCAGCCACACTATCCCCTAATAGGTAACTAACATACGACATCGTCAGCCACATCTCCGGATCATCTCGCCCCTCCCCCTTACGCTGCACAATGCGCGTACGTATTTCCTCAAGCGTTGCCTTATCAGGATTTGACCTTGCTGCTTTCGTAAAATCGAGCCTTATTTGAACATCAGGATCATCCGTTTTAAATTGTCGCGGCTGAGAAACTGCCCTCAGGTAGGAAGCCGCCCTGACGATCTCCTTTCCACGGACAATCGTTCCATGGTTCATTATGTTCTGTTCATCCATAGCTGAATGGCCCGGGGATAACGTCTTATCACGAGTTCCACCGTGCACCGCTGGTTCGTAGTAGTAGTCTGGCAGGCCAAGCAGATGAAGGATCTCATGCATCATAACGCGCGGACTGGAAAACGTTGAAGATGTCCAAGTACTGCTCGTCTCGCGATATTCGGAATCTCCATTCCTTATTTTCACAACGTGATGCGCATCCTTGGGGTCTTCAACGAATTCGACGACAAAGTCTATATGCATCGCATCTTCGTCATGGTTAGCCCTGTAAAAATCTGTCACTTTTTTTGCCAGATCCTCCCTGAACTTTGCATCAGCTAGATTTGCAATGGTATCCTCTTCCGTACACTCCGACGTGTCGAAGGCTATTCTCATACGTATTTGTAATGAACTCCCTGACTGTAAGATATCGCAACTACTTTTACTTACACTCTGACCATACGGCACATCGATGAGATAGTCGGGATCTTCGT
>CAYWIG010000099.1:0-6335 GCA_964458295.1 uncultured Myxococcales bacterium | reverse complement strand
GATACGCCTTAAATCTCTTCATACCCTCGTCACCCTCGAGCGATTCAGGCATGAAGCGTTGATTTACCAGGATTCCCTTGGTCAACTTGTGATCGAGCTTGGATACCGAGTTTAGAACGCCGGTCGGACCGTTGTAATCCAAACCATGCTGCGGTGAAGCTCCCCCATCGGCCAGGAAAACGCTCGCCATTCTGCCGTTCGGAAGGGCCCCGACCTTCTTTCCTGTGGATACGTACAGGGATACGCTCTGTGGAAGGATTCTGTAGCCTCCTCCATCAAATACATCCTTTACGTTTCTGGCCTCCATCGAGACCGCCTTAAATACCCTCGTGGCTATCTCATCGACGTAGTCATCATCGTTTCCAAACTTCGGAACCTTGTTGATGCATCGCTGCCTTAGAACTTCCTTGTCCTTCCAATTCGACCTGATCGCCTCCAGGAATTCCGATAAGGATGTAGTCTTCTCCTCGAATACGAATCTCTTTAGCACCGCTAACGAGTCAACGACATCGATCATTCCGACGCAGTTTATCCAGAGGTTGGGATAATCTTCATAGGCGGATACATCCTTGCCGACATCGAGTGGGGATCTGTGAAGCGCCGAAGCGAAGGGGCGCTGCATGAACTGGCTTTCATATTCGCGGCTGATGTTTCTTATTTTTACACCTAGCGTGAATGCGTATTCGACCTGTTTTCTGAAGGCCTCCTCGATACCCTCATAGGTGAATTTGGATGCATCGCCAGTTGCTGGTCCAAGTTTCTTTCCAGTCATCATGCACTTGCCATCGTTTAAGGCCAGTTCGAAGCATTTTGCGATTACGGAGGATTGTGCGAGCCTCTTTGTGGTTATCTGGGAATCTACAGGGCAGGCCGAGACGCAGCCGACAACTCCCCAGTCCCTAGCCTTTTCAAGTGGAATGCCCTGGTCCGTCAAGGTGTAGATCATAACTTCATCGTTTAAGAAGGCGGGCATTCCCATTCCGGTTCTTATGACATCGACCGCCTTTTCAAGTGCGCTCTGGGATACTTTTGGATGATATCTAAAATTAAAAGTAGGCTGATTATTTTTGGTGCTTTTGACGGAATCCAGAATCAATTCGGTGAGTCCGTTACATGCATCCGTACCGTCACTCTTAACTCCAGCGAGCGTTAGCGTCTGAAGGAGAGAATTTCCATCGAAATGAAGCCTTCTCTGCCTTGGGAACCAGTATCCGAGGTCCAGCATCTTGACCCAGAGGCATTCCAAGAGTTCCTGTGCATCCTCTCTTGTTGTAACGCCCGAGTCCAAATCCTGTTTGTAGAATGGCCACCACATCTGATCGATTCTGGCGAGGCTCCCGAAGCCAGCGCGATCGATGTACTGTAGAATCAGATGAACGATAAAGAAACCCTGCACAGCCTCGTGAAGGGATGCAGGAGGCTCTATCAAAAGTTTATCCATGACCTGAGATATTTTCTCTAGTTCAGCCCTTCTCTCGGGAGTTTTGGCTGAACCTGCAAGTTCATTCGCGAGCTTTGCGTAACGTTTAGTCCAGCCGAGCGCCGCTTCGCAGGTGATGAGCATCGCGTTGCATAGGTCGCGGACTGAGGCATCATTTGTTTCACTCATCTTGCTCTTTATTCTTTCGATGATCTTTGCGAATCCATTTTCGTAGACGTACTTCCAGTTCGGAACGCAGTGTTGAGCACCATCTAGATGTGTAACTGAAATAACCGGAGCGCCGGTTGCGATAATCTCCTTCTCCTCATCGGTGAGTCTCGCCTCGACCCACTCCTTCATCGTGTTGTCCTTCCAATACTCCATAATATCTTCCAACTCCGCGGTTTCGTCGGAGTTGAAGAATCCATCCTCGATCGCTTCCTTGATGAGGTTATGATTGATCTCGGGGGAGAGATAGAGGTGTTTTGGGCTCGGAGTGTTGTTCCCGATGACGAGCTCATCATCCTGAATATAAATCGTCATGTTTTCCAAAGTATGTGCGAGCGCCTTGGCCCTTCTGATGATCTCGGGCTCGCCCTCAGTATTCTTATAACTCTCCGTCCACAGACGGGCGCGCTCGATGTCCGGTTTTACCTCACCAAGATATCCGCCGCCGTGGCAGGCTTTGGAAACTACATTACTTTTTAATCTCCTCGTTCTTTCGGTGATTGGCATCTATTACTCCTTTACAATGGCTTCGATCTCTTCATCCGTCAGAGATCGGTTGGAACGCTTGGCCGTGTTTAAAATATTTTCAACGATGTCGGTGGAGGGCTTGTATCCTCTTCTGTTAAGCCAGAAGATGACGTTCGCCTTTCCACTCATAGGTCCGATCTCAATAAGTTGTTCCCTGCCGAATTCACTAGCTGGGACAGCGGAATAGACAGCATCTCGAAGCCAACTCGTCTCCTCCTTCTCATACGCTTTTATTATGGCTGCAGCGTGTACGCCCGTAGCCGTTCTAAAGGCGTCCTTTCCGATAACTGGGTAGTTGTCGGGAAGTGGGGCTCCGCAGGTTTTACTGACGAATCTGCAATAATCGCTAAGTGCCGTAAGGTCGTGATCGAACCTTCCGACGAGCTTCATATTTACGAGGAGTAGATCGAGTGGCGTGTTGCCGGCGCGTTCACCAAGTCCCAGTATCGTTCCATGAACGCGATCGACGCCACTTTCAATTGCCGCAATCGAGTTACTGACGGAGAGGCCTCTATCGTTATGGCCGTGCCAATCAACCTTTATGTTTTCGCCACTCTCCCGAACGATTCCCTTTACGAATCCTATGAGGTTTCTAACGCCCCTCGGCGTGGTGTGACCCACAGTGTCGCAGACGCATATTCGCTTAGCGCCATTTTCTATCGCTGCTGTGTATAGATCGCGAACGACCTCAGGCATGGAGCGTGTCGTATCCTCCGTCACATACATCACATCCAGCCCGTTCTTTACCGTATGGCCCACCGCCTCCTTCGTTAGTTGAAGGAGCTTGTCAGTCTCCCAATCCTCGACATAACATCTGATAGGACTGGAACCGATGAAGGCCTGAACCTCTATTGGAATACCGACCCTTTGAGATATCTCTATTATGGGATCGATATCAACGGCTACGGTCCTAGCTGCACATCCAACATCGATTTTCAAATTCTTATCTAAAATCTCCTTTGCGATCCGAAGGACATCCTCGAAGGCCTGTTTGCTGGAGGAGGGATAGCCTATGTCGGCTGAGTGGATGCCGAGTTTTGCCATAAAATGGATAATCTTTAGCTTATCATCGATAGGTGGATTGATGGCGGATGGCGATTGAAGGCCGTCTCGAAGGGTTTCATCGTCCACCTCTACACGCTTTGGAAGTGATCCTGTGGCTGTTTCGTCATTGTCCGGATGATGATTCCAATCATATATCAGATCTGTCTGTTTCATAAGATAGGGCCCTCATTTTTTGGGGGTGTAACGTAGTATTTTGAGGATAGGTTTTCAATCAAAAAGCCTTTTGAAGATGGGCCAATAGTGATACTATTTCAGCTCATGGATAATAATATCGGCGACTTACAGGATAAAATCTCTCAACAGGTTCGCTGCCAGAGGGATACAAGCGCGATAACCGAAAATGTTGACGAAAAGCCTGTGTGGAAGGTTACGGTAAGAAGGGTTATCGCGTTCATCATCGACAAGGTGGTGTTATTTGCCATAGGTCTGCTTATCACCATGGTGGGTGGAAGGTTTCTCTTTTTTATCGGGGATAATGGTTGGTGGATCGGCGTGGTAATTTCCGCATTGTATTTTGGAGTACTCGATAGCTCAATTGGAGGCGGTAGGACGCTCGGCAAGAGGCTGGCTGGAATTGAAGTTGTAAAGATCGATGGGACGCATATCAACTTTCTGGATGCACTTCTTAGGTATTCGCCCTTTGCGGTCATGTCGGCTGTAGTTTTATTTTCGGAACACGCAAACGGCTATTCGCCTGTAGTTTGTCTGTTGGAGGTGATAGCTACTATAATATTTCTTGCCGTGGTGATATTTGGTATAGCGCATCCACAGCGAAGGTCGTTACATGATCTATTGCTCGACACGTTGGTCGTCAGAAACGATAGGGTCTTTAATTTTAAACGGGTGCCTATCAGAACCCCCCTGGTGATCTTCTTGATTGTCGGATTCGTAATAGGTGGGGCCGAAGCGGGGATAAAGGGTTATCTCATCTATAGCAAGAATGGAAGGAAGCTATCAACGCTATGCAGGAGGTTGGCCGCCAGGAAGGATATACAGAATCCGCAGGTTTCAATATTCTATACCTTCGATAAGGAATTCAAGATCAGAAAGGCCGTTGTAATCAAAGCCTATGTCTCAGGGGGTATACGCAACATCGTTCAGTACCAGGACACGAAGAGGATTGCCGATAATATAAAGATGTTTGTTTCCAGCACGCATCTTGCCCCAGGTGATACGAAGGATCTTTTGATTGAACTCAGGAGTGGGTACACGATCGGCATCGGCGGTACCATGTTCAAGTTCAACTATAAATACCCCTATTCAAGGCAGATCCTACCGATCATCAGAAAGCCCAAGAAACCCACCGTAAAAACATTTAGGGGTGGAAGCAAGAAGAGGAAAGAGATTAGAAGGAAGGTTCAGGGGAAATAGTGTGTAGTAATCCAGGTCGATTAAGATCCCAACTTCACCAACAAATCGATTCCGCGCTTTAATGTTTCATCATCGGTAGCGAATGAAACCCTAAAGTGCGTATTCTTCTCGCCGAATGCACTTCCTGGAACTACCAGGATTTCGTTTTCGATGCATCTTCTGATAAACGATTCATTGTCTATATTCTTCGGTTTGCAGAATGCGTAGAAGGAGCCTTCAGGTCTGTTGAGCTCGAAGGCTTGGCTCATTCCGTCGTATACCATATCCCTCTTAATCCTATATTCTTCTATCAAATGTGAGATGTCGGTATCGAATGCCCTTGCTGCTGCATGCTGAAATGGTCTGGGCGCACAGATGAACGTAAACTGTTGGAGCATCGTCATGTTATCCAGGATGTCCTTGGGTCCAAATGAGTAACCAATTCTCCAGCCTGCAGCACCCCACATTTTACTGAAGGCGCGAATCGTGACGGCGCCGGGATCGTGTTTTGCAAATGTCGTGTGTTCATGATCGTAACAGAATTTATCATACACCTCATCGGAGATAACTTGAAGCCCCAACTCCTTTGCCGTCTTTGCTAGGGCTGCAATCTCATCGTCGTTATATGCCACACCCGTTGGATTAACAGGGGAGTTAAAGAGAAGGATCTTCGATTTATCCGTACATGCACTTTTCAGCCGTTCTGGCGTTAAACGAAAATCAGGATATGTGTTGATGCGTCGTATGTTGGAGTCAGCAAGCTTTACGAGATGACCGTAGGTTGCAAAACAAGGATCCGTAAGAAGTACCTCGCAATTCTCATCCGCCAAAGCTAGCATCGACGTCATGAGACCGCCCTCGGCACCGCTCGTAACGAGTATCGATTCCGGTTCGATTCCTTCGGCCTTCAGCGATTTTCTAATGGCATCCTGAAGCTCGTCGATTCCTATCGTCGTGGTGTATCCATTCAAGCCCTCATCGATGGCAGCCTTTGCGGCATCGGCCACGGGCTTTGGAACCTCGAAATGTGCCTGGCCGATGGATAGATTTATAGGATTCTTCATCTTCGATGCGAGTTCAAAAAAGCGCCTAATTCCAGAACATTCCAGCTTCTCCATCCTCCTTGCCTGCATGTATACCTCCCTCGTGAGGCGTGTATATCAGTAGATAGGGGGCAAATTGTCAAGGACGTCAACCGGTTGAGTTTGCGATACTCGAATCGGTTGCCGTGTATCGGTTTCCGTGTATCGGTTGCGCCACGTTTTACGATCAACGTCCTACGTTTCGAGCTTCGCAAACGCAACCTTCTTGTAAGATGATTCAGGATAAGATACAAATCCCATCAATGGTTTTGGAATCTAAAAAATTCAAAGTAATCAACGAGGGTTTTAAATGTGAACATTGCGGTGAGGATGTTCAGCTCACTTCGGGAAGTACGCCGAGAAATCACTGTCCATATTGCCTCTGGTGCAGGCATGTGGATATAAATCCAGGCGATCGCGCAAATCCTTGCAAGGGCGCAATGAGACCGATCGGGATGTATACTCATACGAAGAAGGAGTATGTGATCCTCCATCAGTGTCAAAAATGTGGTGAAAGGGTTAAAGCAAAGGCGATACTGGATGATGGAAACGCTTCCGACGATTTCGATTTGATTCTGGAGTTATCGAGTAAGAAGATAGAAGAGGAGAGACCTAACCTGCCACATTTGTTTAAGAAGAAACGGAACCCCAAGGGATAATTA
>CAYWIG010000098.1:0-6385 GCA_964458295.1 uncultured Myxococcales bacterium | reverse complement strand
TCTCTAACTCGTCCAACTCCTCCAGCGCCTTGTCCTGCATTCCCATGCCGGAGTAGAACGCCATATTTCCAGCAACCGCATCGTCCGGTTCTATTCTTTTGGCACCCTCCACATCCGCAGCGACCTTTATCTTCCTTGCAACCTCCTCTTTGATATTCTCGATCTCCTTCAATCCCTCCTCAGTTCTACCCGCATCCTTATAGGCTGAGCCTAAGTTGTAGTAGGCCTCCATATTTTCCGGATCGGTCATGATGGCTTTTCTGTAGTAATCGATGGCCTTATCATAGTCGCCTTGAGCTTCGTACGCCTTTCCAAGTCCGGTGAGCGCCCTCGCGTTGCTTGGATCGATCTCGGCAGCTCTCTTGAAAGCATCGACTGCCTTGTCGTGTTCGCCGAGCGCCATATAGGTGCTGCCAAGTTCATATCTGACGTCGAATGATAACTCCTCCTGTTTCGCACGATCGAGTAGGGCGGAGAGCCTAGCCTTTGCCTCCTCCCGATTTTTGGCCTCCTCCTGACTCGTGTCGGTCGGCTTGCCAAAATAGATGCGAGGATTGGAGCTGCTGATAAAAAAACCGAGGGTGATGGCAGCGACGCTGATTCCAACGATTATTATTATAATTTTTAAAGCGGGACTTAATCTATTATCCGACATCGTTACCTCCTGTTTTGGACAATCCATACATATTATGGATTAATCGACATAAAATCCAATTAAATCTAGAGTTAGGATTCCTGTAGGCTGAAATACTAAGTGAAGGGATCGTCTGAATGTAATTAAACCTATCTACCTTCGTTGATCCACCGGAAGTCGTAGGGGTTAGAGAAATGATAATCTCTTTCACGCTGTCGCTCCTTCTCCCTGGCCCTGTCTATCCTTTCCTGTTGAGTGCGATCGGGAGCAATGCGCATATCCTGTCGATAGTTATCTCTATTGGAGTTTATGCGGGCATCATGTGGACGTATCCGTTCTGGGCGCGGTTCCCACTGTGCCAGAACCACCGCCGATGTGAAGATGATGCCTATGACGAACAGGAGTATCATTGCGAAGGCTCCTCGATGCATAAATCCCCCTTTTTAACAGGGGTAAATACTTGCAAGGTGGATGCCAGGGGGTTCAGTTATAACTTATTGATATATATGATATTTTGTAGGGATTCGGCGTGAGATCCCTCTCATTTCTAGATATTCGTCAATATATTGGCAAACCGATCGAAACCCCCAAGGATTTCGGATTTCGGAACTGCAATCCGAAACCTGAAATCCGAAATTAAGCCTTGCCGACTATGTTTACATCGATGGGTTTCAACGAATCGAGATGCACATCGCGCTGCGGAAATGGAATCTCCAGTCCAGCAGAGTTGAATGCGTCGTTAATCTCTAGATGCAACTTGTTGATTGCGGACATTCTATTACTGCTCTTCGCGTAGGTGCGTAGTTTGAAGTCGAGGCTGCTGTCTCCAAATCCAACGAAAATAACGCTCGATGCGGGGGTGTCGAGTGTGAGTTCATTATCATTTGTAACCTTGAGGAGTATCTCCTCAGCCTTCCTCGCATTTGCACCGTAGGCGATACCGACGGGTATCACTATCCTCACGATTTGATCGGAGAGCGTCCAGTTGGTGATGTTGGTTGTAAAGAGCGTCTTGTTAGGTACCAACACCTCCTTGTTATCCCAATCCGTTATCGTGGTTGAACGTATCCTTATCTTCGTCACCTTACCTTCGACACCTCCGACCGAAATCGTGTCACCGACGCTTATCGGGCGCTCAAAGAGCAGGATGATACCGGATACGAAGTTTGCGACGATCTCCTGCAATCCGAAGCTGAGGCCCACGGTGAGTGCAGCTATTAGCCACTGAAACTTTGACCAACCTATGCCGATGGAATCGAGCGCTAGGCTTAATCCCACTACAGCGATGATGTATTTTGTGATGAGTGTAACCGCGTGCTGGCTGCCCGCTTCGACCTTGAAGCGCTTGAAGAAGAGGATATTGAGTAAACCGAATAGATTTTTCGTCACAAGATATGTTGTTACAAGGATCAACACGCACATAAGTAGATTGCCGAGCGTGGCGGACTTTACTATCGGATTTTGTGCGACGTCGACTCCGACGTGATATGTCCATAGCACGATCGTGTTCAGAAAACTTATGATCGGGACATCCTCTGACCAGATTTTGTATAGTCCAACTAAAGCGAGGGCAACTATCGCTATATGTATGATGATCAGGGTTTGCTTGCCCGTAGCAGCCTCTACATGTTCTTCATCATTTGTAAGTTTGTGTTTGGCTACACGACTCCAGCGCTCGAGAAACGCCTTCAGAAAAATCATGGAGCCGATGAGTGCAATGGTTTCGATGAAGTCCACGCTTAAGAGAAACCCGGTTCGATAATAACCCAAAAAAGCTATCGTAAGAAACGTTATCGGTATTATCAGCGCGAGAGGTAGGCATAGCCTTTTTATCTTTAGAAGGAGGCTGGTATTCTGTTCCGATAGGTATGAAAAGATCGAACCCTTCGGTTTTGCGATTGGAATGAGGATTAAAGCTAACACGATCATCTCAAAGATGAAGATGACACGTCCCAATGATCCTCTCACAGGAATGCTTAGCCCCGTATTTATGATCGTCAATAGAAGGGTTAGTGGAGCGATGAGCATTATACACCATTTTGCGAATCTCCTGAGCGAAAGGCAGACCGATTCCGGCCACTCGAAATGAGTCTGACCAAGCCCCGATGGATGGAGTATCGCGAGGGCGAGGCCTGCGAGAAAGAGTATCTTTGAAAAAGCGAAGAGTCCTAGTGTAAATGATTTTGTGAAGGCATGACAACCGGGCACGCCCGCTAATAGGTGTGCTACAGCTGCTATGAAAAGTGGAGCGAATCCGGCTACGACTATCGCCATCACGAGACCTTTAAGCGTTGCCTTCATCGAATCGAGCCTGCCAGCCTCCAGTTTGCTATTCATCGCCTTGATGAACGCCGATCGTCTGATGCGAAAGATGAGCCATCCTACAAAAATCAGCAGGACCACTCCCCACTTCACCCAATCGCGTCTTAAGGATTTAATAAAATCGCTACGAAGCGTGTTCCAATTATCAGAATCGATGAGACGGGCCGTGGCCTGGCCTAGAAAGGATGCGTTGCTCATGCCAAACGATTGATTGCTGCGTGCCCAGAGCAGGTTTACGTTGATAAAATCTCTAAATTCCTTTGCTTCCAGTTTGATCGCACGTTCAGCGTAGCTCTGGTCTCCGAGTATCGTAAGGTAACGAGAATTAGCCGCCCTCAACTCCTCCACGAGCTCGCCTCCCTCGGTGATCATCTTCACCATGGCCAGGCGGGTCGCCTCCTTCGTACTGTTACCGATGTTCATAACCTCGAGGTGGCCATCTACGCTCTCTTCCCCGAAACTTTCGACGAGATCCTCAGCGCCTTCGAGCCAGATCTCCTCTTCATTTACTCGTCTTATCTCAACCCTTCTCTGAACCGCGGAGGCCTTAGGCAGCTCGAACTTCATGAGTGCGAGTCGGCGCTTCTGAAGGAGCGCACCGATGACGGGAGTAAGCCCCATCGACTCAACCCTCTTCTTCGTCTTCGTGAAATTATCCCTCAGCTGCGAAAGCCTCTCCTCCAGCATCTTGTTCGTCTCTTCGGCCTGTTGATATTTCTGAGATAGACCGATGATCTTTTCAGCGATTTCGACGTTGTAGTTGGTGAGATCGCGCATCGACAACGGCCAATTCTCTTTTTGGGCCTTCTCCTGAAACTGCTTTGCCTCCTCGAGCTTCTTGGTGAAGTATTCGGAAGGTTTGACGGGTTCAATCTCTTCGATTTCTATTGGCTTTACATCCTGCAGCTCCGCTGCCGGGATCTGCGATAGGAGCTCTGCATCATCAGGTTTAGTATCCTGAGCGTTGGCGGTTATCTGAACCGACAACAGAATCGTCAGTATCGAGAGAAATATAGTCTTCTTCATAATGGTCCACCTTTCCTGAGTATCTGCTGGAAAAGCGGATACTACCAGATAGGGCCTGTTCGATCAACGCCTGGGAGATGTAGATCCTATGGCATATGTTTGCCCGTTTCGATAAAAGATGATACCTGTAAGGTTCTATTTAGCGCGGGGGTGACGTGTTCAATCGTCCTTTTAACAAGGTTAAGAGTCTTTGTATTATAATCGTTCTTCTGTTCTGTTTTACGGCGAGTTGCGGTGGTGGCGGCAGCAGCAGCTCCGAATCGTTCACTATAGTCGTCTTTTCGGACGTCCATTTCAATCCATTCTACGATTCCGATATCTTCGATGATCTCGTTGCGGCATCGGCGGATGAATGGGGCGATATCTTCGCCGGTTCGACCGTCTCCGGCGTACAGACCTGGGGCGAGGAGGCGTACTATCCGCTTCTCATAAAGACCTTCGAGCAAGTTTGTGAGAAGGCTGTTGGTGCATCGTTTATCGTGTACACGGGCGATATCCTGACGCACGGATTTAGCTCCAAGTTTTACAACCTGTATGGCTCGGAGGATGAGACAGCGATGAAATCTTTTACGTACAAAACCGTGGCCTTTTTCTCGCAGGAGCTTCGCGATCGGTGCGGTGATGTTCCAGTCGTTTTTACACTCGGCAACAACGATTCATACGAAGGGGACTATCTAATAGAACCAGGTGGTGAGTTCTTGAGCGATACGACTGAACTCTTTTTCCAAACGATGCTCATGGATAAGGCAGTCGAAGCCGACTTTACATCGAGTTGGACAGCGGGTGGATACTATTCGACGGGTGACATTTCATCCGATCTTACGATTATAAATCTCAACACGATCCTCTTTTCGCCAGATGCTGCCAGCGGTTATGATGACGCGATTGAAACTCAGCTCTCATGGTTTGATTCACAGCTTGCTAGCGCAAGCGCCGAGGGAAGGAGGGTGTGGATCCTACTTCATATTCCGCCCGGCGCTGACATCTATGGTTCGGTTTCGAGTTATATGGATGACAGCGGCACCCTCAGTGATGCAGCGATGATGTGGCAGGAGTCTTATCAGCAAAGTTTTCTGTCTTCGCTAAATACTTATAAGGATAATATTGATGCGATCTTCGCCGGACACACGCACATGGATGAATACAGGCTAGCACTTGATGACGGAGGCAATCTAAAGCTCGATGTCATCACAACACCTGCAATCAGTCCTCTTTTTGGAAATAATCCCGCTATAAAAGTTCTAACTGTAGGTGGGGGAGGGTGGAAGCCTCGTGATTACGAATCCTACTATGTGTCCTTGGCTAGCGATGATCAGGTCTTCGCATCGTATTATACATTCTCCGATGCATACAACCTCGAAGGAGTTTTGGAATCTTCATTCGCCGCGCTCTATCCAGAACTGGCAAACGACGCCGAGTTGAAGTCGACCTATATCGGCTACTACTATTCAGGTAACGATTCATCGAATCCGATAGACGATACGAACTGGCCCGCCTACCGCTGTGCTATCGGCGAGATGGACAGGAATGCATATATCGAATGTGTGAACGGTGGATCTTAAATCCCTTGGGTTGATATTAAACTCTACACCGCAACTATCCTGCCTATGCCCTTTATCTGCTCAAGTTCTAATATGAGGCGTTTCAGTCGGTCCTTCTGACCTCTGCCAGCGGGTAAGCGGATATTGAGCATGTATACCACCTCATTCTTCGTCCGCGCTTCCGGCATAATGCAATCTCTGATACCGACTCCCGCCTTGAGGATGATGCCGACTATTTTTTTGGCCATTCCCGATTTCCTGAATCCGCCTCTGATCCTAATGTTTATAGTTATAGCTCTGGGGCTCAAATTGGGCCACTCAAATGTATGCCAGTAGAGATCCTCAAGTTTTTTCACATAGGCTATGGCATCTTCACGTCTGCCGTAGTCAAAAGTTACGCGGGACATCTGGAATGGCACAGACACAAGCTGTGTATGTCTAAGGGAACGAAGCCTGACGCCATGATTATTCATATAGGTCAGAAGTTCACCGAGGGCGTCAGGGTCGTTTATCGACATTACCTCCATCGTTCCTTTTTTCGGACCGATTCTGTGAGATAAGAGAATTACATTATTTCTGATGCGAGTTTTGATCTGATCCACGAATAGATCTTTATCCCTCCCCTCAGATAGGGTGTCGAGCACTGCCAGAAGTGAATCCATATCTTCGAAGCCCATCCTGCGATACAATCTTTCAATGGAGAACTTCATTGTCGGAGGACCGATCGCAAAATTTTTCTCGTAGGCGCGCATCTCATCCATCACCTGGGATACGATTCTAACGAACTTTCCCTTTCCCCTTCTTACTATTTTATCCATATCCAGAAGGCCTCCTTCTATATGGGAGATCGCCTGGGGCGGCA
>CAYWIG010000097.1:0-6422 GCA_964458295.1 uncultured Myxococcales bacterium | reverse complement strand
CCCTCTGTTTAGCCAGATGTTGCACTTGTAACTTGAATATACGTTTCCTATATGTATAAATATCTGATATTATTGGAATTATAAACACACGTGCGTCTTTTTCGGTTAGTCGATCTGTTCAATTTTGAAAGGAATTGTAAACGTCGATATTCTGCCAGATTGTTTTGCACTATCAGCAGGTTATATGGGGTAGAAACGTCCCCTAGGTTATACGGCGTGTTTTCTAATATGTGAATAAACGTTGACATATAAAGTACTTTTCTTATAGAAGTGTTCGGTTTTACGGAATTCATCTACGCTAAATCCAACCTACCGAATTCCTTAGCTTATTTGAAAGGTGGTGAGTCAATAATGCCTGGAGTAAAACTTCGTGATGGTGAATCCTTCGAGCAAGCTCTGCGCCGCTTCAAGAAGCAGTGCGAGAAGGCTGGGATTCTCTCAGAGCTCCGAAAGAGGGAGTATTATGAGAAGCCATCCATCAAAAAGAAAAAAAAGCAGGCCGCTGCCGCAAAGAAGCGCAAAAAAGGATATCGCAGCTACTAAGCGCCCTTCCACATCTTACGAATAGGAGGGCTGTATGAAATTCAAGGATAAGATTGGCGATGAACTGAGGAGTGCCATGAAGGCCAGGGATACCGGTGCGGTCGCAGGCCTTCGCATGATCATCGCTGCCATGAAAAACCGCGAGATCGAAAAACGCGGTGAACTCGATGACGATGAATGCATCAAGATCCTTTCTACTCTCGTCAAACAACGAAACGAATCGATAGACATGTATCGAAAGGGTGGTCGAGACGATCTCGTTTCAAGGGAGCTCGCCGAGCTCGCCTTGATCAAGTCCTTCCTTCCGGAGCAACTCTCAGAGGATGAATTGAGCAAAATGATCGACGACGCGATTGCGGAGTGTGGTGCCTTCTCGCCAGGGGATATGGGTAAGGTGATGAAGATCGTCTCTCCGAAGACCAGGGGTCGTGCGGATGGGAAGGTTGTGAGTGAATTAGTCAAAAAGAAGCTGCAATGAGGGATTAGGGATCAGGGATCAAGGATCAGAAAAGCTTTTACTGATCACTGGTCACCGATCACTGATCACTGGTTTATATGATCAGTAAATCCATTCTAAACGAAATCAGGGATAGGGTTTCGATCGTCGCTTTTATCGGCGAACGCATTCCTCTCAAAAGGGCTGGCCGAAGCTTCAAGGGCCTCTGTCCTTTTCATAATGAGAAGACACCATCGTTCAACGTATCGGATGAAAAGCAGATCTACCATTGCTTCGGCTGTGGCGAGGGCGGAGACATCTTCGATTTCGTTATGAAGTTTGATGGGAGTTCATTCGGTGAAGCAGCTAGATATCTAGCCGGTATCGCGGGAGTTGAAATTCCAAAGGATGAGACGCCATTCGACGACGAGAAGGAGAAGGAGAAAGCGAAGAAAAAACGCTATGCCTATCGTGCGAATGAGGTCGCTAAGGACTTCTTTATTTCGCAGATAAATGGGGTGAATGAAGGTCGAATCGCCCACGAATATCTGCAAGCCCGCGGAATATCTAAGGAAATTTCAACGCAACATTTTCTGGGTTATGCCGACAATAGCTGGGAATCACTGACGGACTATTTAAAGTCCAAGGGTGTACCGCTTGAGCTGGCCGCTGAACTGGGCCTCGTAAGAAAGAGGGATGATGGCGGGTATTACGATTTCTTCAGGAATAGGCTGATCTTTCCTATCATCTCACCCAGAAGCGAAGTGCTCGGTTTCGGTGGCAGAACGCTGGAACAAAACAAAGGGGGGGAGAGTAGCGCTAAGTATCTAAACTCTCCCGATTCGCTGATCTATCACAAGTCGAACTGCGTATACGGCTTGGATAGAGCAGTCAGCTCAATAAGAAATGAAGATTCGGTTCTGCTCGTTGAGGGCTATACGGATTTAATAGCACTCAGTCAGGCGGGAATCGAAAATGTCGTAGCGCCTCTCGGTACCGCGCTGACGGAAGGACACCTGAGGTTGATCGGTCGTTACACGAGAAACATCTTCCTTCTGTTCGACGGCGATGAGGCGGGAAAACGTGCGGCAATTCGATCACTCGAACTCTTCATCTCGTTCGGATTGATGCCCCGCGTGGTGGCACTTCCCGAGGGGCACGACCCCGATACGATGGTGAGGAGTGAAGGGAAGGAGAAGTTTCTTTCCAGAATAGATGCTGCGAAGTCGCTCTTTGAATTCTTTGTCGATCATGCCGTAAAGGGAGCCGGTCTCGATTCTGCAGGGAAGGTTCAGGCGGTTGGAAGGATAGTTCCTTTTTTGAGGATGATGAGCGATCCTGTCGAGAGGGGAATTTACGTCAAGACCGCCGCCTCGAGAATTGGCGTAGAGGAGAACGATTTGTTGAAATCGCTCTCTTCAAAGAAGCCGGTTTCCGATAAGGGGATGCAGAACCTCAAAGCGCAGAGGGGCGAATTGAAGTCCACTGGCCAGACCTCTGCAGAGAAAACTCTGATAGAGGCGATGCTCTCGCACCCTGAGGTTGTACACGATGTCTTCAGCGAGATCACCCCGGAGAGTTTCTTGGATGAATGGAGTCGGACCGCCGCGAAGATCATCCATGAAGCCAGCATGAGTGATGAGGAGCCTAACATTGGAAAGCTACTCGAGGAGATTGAGGATCGCGAGTTGGCGATGCAACTCAGGGCGATGGCTTTTGATGGATGTGATTGTGATGATGATGATTTTACAGATCTCTTGAAGGACTGCATTGAACGAGTAAGAAGAAGACCGAACCTCAGGAGACTTGAAGAGATAAACGAGGACATAAGGCGCGCTGAGATCGACGGAGATGAAAAGAGGTTGTTTGAGTTGTTGGAGGAGAAGAGGGAGTTGGCAATTGAAAAACACGGTTGATTTTACGTTGAAACATGAAGCAGGAAACATGAAATATGAAAAGCTTATCATACTTCGTGAGTCATGCTTCATGATTCACAAAATACAGCGAGGGAAAGATGAATAAACAGAATGTCGAAATTAAGGAAGTGAAAAACCTCATTACGGCAGGAAAGTCCAAAGGCTTTCTGACGGTGGAGGAGGTTAACGATGCGCTTCCTGCCGATATGGTTTCCTCTGAACAGCTAGACAACGTTCTCTCCATATTCGACGATATGGATATTGATATCGTCGAAAATGAGAAGGAGGGCAAGAGCCTGCAGGAACGCCCGAGGGATGAGGAGAAGGAGAAGAGGGCGTCCAAGGTTCACGAGGTGACGTTAGCCCCCGACTACGGTAGACGAACCGTGGATCCTGTAAGGATGTATCTTCGCAAGATGGGACAGGTTGCCCTGCTCACCCGCGAGGGCGAAGTCGAGATCGCAAAGAGAATCGAGCAGGGTCAAAACGAGATGATGAATATACTCCTCTCGAGCCCTCTCGGTGTACAGAAGATCCTTTCATTCGGTGAATTGCTATCCAAGAATAAAATCAGGGTGATCTCGATCATCAAGGATACGGAGGATGTCGATATCGAGGAGCTCGAGGATTTCGATGAAGCAAACGAGAGGCTTCGAATCCTAAAGCTCATGCGCAAGGTCCGCACCTTGAATAAACAGAGGAGGGAGTCTGAGTCGAAGCTCTCCAGAGGGAGCTCTTCCGAGAAAACCAAGAAAGCGGCTACCGCGAAGTTGGATGATATCAAGACTAAGATGCTCGGCTGCTTCAAGGAGATCAATCTTTCTCATAGGGCGGTGAATGAAGTCGTCGAGGCGATGCATCAGGCTATCGAACAAGCCGAGAGCTGTCATAGGATTATACGCGATTGTGCGAAGAGACTTCATACCAAGGATCCTGAGTTGAGATCCCTCGCTAAAAACTACAAGCGAAATGATTATCAGAGAAGAAAGCTCGTCAAGGAAACTGGTCTTTCGCGTGATAGTATATCGGAGATTTTCTTTACTTTTTCCAAATCGGATTCTGAGATACTCGCGCTTGAAAAGGATGCGGGCCAAAACATCGAAGGCCTTCGTACTACGTACCGTGAGATCAAGAGGGCCGAACAGTTCGCCGAACGTGCGAAGAACGAACTCATAGAAGCGAACTTAAGACTCGTCGTATCGATCGCAAAGAAATACACGAACAGGGGATTGCAATTTCTCGATCTCATCCAGGAGGGCAACATAGGCCTTATGAAGGCGGTCGACAAATTCGAGTACAGGCGCGGATACAAATTCTCGACTTACGCTACGTGGTGGATTCGTCAAGCGATCACCAGGGCGATCGCGGATCAAGCCAGGACGATAAGGATACCTGTCCACATGATCGAGACGATAAACAAACTCGTGAGAACTTCGCGCTATCTCGTTCAGGAGCTGGGCCGTGAGCCTACACCTGAGGAGATTTCGATGAAGATGGAGTTACCTCTCGAGAAGGTCAGAAAGGTTCTCAAGATCGCCAAGGAGCCGATCTCACTCGAGACGCCGATAGGTGAGGAGGAGGATAGTCATTTAGGTGACTTCATAGAGGATAAATCGGTCGTCTCTCCTTCGGATTCGGTGGTGAATTTGAATCTGTCTGATCAGACGCAGCATGTGCTCGCAACTTTGACGCCGCGTGAGGAAAAGGTTTTAAGAATGCGTTTTGGAATTGGCGAGAAATCGGATCATACCCTTGAGGAGGTTGGACGCGACTTCTCAGTGACCCGTGAGAGGATTCGTCAGATCGAAGCTAAGGCGCTTAGAAAACTTAGACATCCTAGTCGCGCCAAGAAGCTCAAGAGTTTTGTAGATTGGTAGGAACCAGTGATCAGTGATCAGTGATTAGTGATCGGGATTGATTATAATGAAAACCTGATCACAGATCACCGATCCCAGATCACGAAATGGGGGTGAGAGATGCAAGTCTGCAGGGAGCTCGACTATGGGATGAGGGCTGTTCTGGTTCTCTCCGTTCACGAGGGTGAGATCATTTCCAAGAGAAGAATCGCGGAGGAGATCGATATTCCCATCAACTTTCTGGCGATCATACTTCCAAAACTCGTACACAACGGCTTGGTTGAATCGATCCCCGGTCCCAAGGGCGGCTATAGATTGGCCAAAAAAGCGGGTGAGATATCGATGATGGATGTCGTGAGTGCAATTGAGAAGAGTTTCGCATTCAACCGCTGCCTGGATCAATCCAAGGGCTGTAGCTACAACCTGACCTGCCCTGTAAAACCTCACTGGCAGAGGGTTCAAAATGAAATGGAATCATATCTGAGCGATGTCACGTTCGAAAGCCTCGCTCATGATTATAACCATTCCTGAAAGTTCTCCGCCACGGGCGGATTAGGCCTTTGGCTGAAGGGGGATATATAATGCGAAAATGGACACTCGTGGTCGCGCTGGTGGTTGCGCTCTGTGGCGTGACGCTATCCATCCTTTCATCAACTCAGTACTTCAGAATTCAGAAGGAGGGAGTGGAGAAGCAGAGCTTTTGCGCCATAAACGATACCTTCAACTGCGACATAGTGAGTGCAAGCTCGTATGCAAAATCATTTGGAGTGCCAAACGCATGGTGGGGCATTCTCTTCTATGGTGCTATCGCGCTCATGATCCTCTTTGTGAGGCTGTCGAAGAAGCAGAGAAAGTCCACAAGAACGCTGCTGTGGTTTATGTCGCTCTGGGGGGTATTGTTTAGCTTCTATCTTGCCTATGCCGCCTTCTTTATAGTGAAGGCATTGTGTGTGCTGTGTGTGGGTATGTATATCGTAAATATATTCTTGTTTGTCCTGCTGTTTATAACGTCGCCGATTCCACTCCGTGGCTTTTTTGGATTCATCGTCGATTACATCAAGGGGGTATTCGGAGGGAAGAACGATATAGGATTCCGCCCCAAACTTATTCCGCATCTAGCATTTATAGCGGCATTCTTCTTCATCGGTCTCTTGATCTATTCCAACGTCAACGCGAAATATAAAAAGATAAAGGGCGATATAGATGTCGACGAGTTGGTCGGGTATCACTACATGCAGTCCCCCCATGATGTAGAGGTTAACCCAGAGTGGGCTATGTGGGGAAATCCAGATGCCAAGGTGACGCTAGTTGAATTCAGCGAATATCAATGTCCATTCTGTAGAATAGCTGCTTTCAACATTAAGCCGTTTCTGTATGAATTTAAGGATGATATAAAATTTTATTTCGTGGACTTCCCGCTCGATCAATCGTGCAACAAGGAACTGTCGCGGCAGATGCATCCGGTCGCATGTTTCGCTGCTAGGGCGGCACGGTGTGCAAGGGAGAAGGACGCTTTCTGGTCATTTCACGATGAGATGTTCAGAAACCAACGAGAGCTTTCGGAGGAGTTCATAATTGGATTGGTCGAAAAGAGGGGCTGGAATGTTCAGGAGTTTAAGGACTGCATAGATTCGCCGGAAATGAAGACGTTCGTAGAGGGGGAGTTGAAGG
>CAYWIG010000096.1:3461-6423 GCA_964458295.1 uncultured Myxococcales bacterium | reverse complement strand
GCTTATCGCCGTAAGCTTGAAGTTTTTCAATGTCGTCGAAGATGTGATCGACATCGTCATAATCGTGATCGGACTCTGAATTAAACTCACAGGTTCCAGGTTCGTGTTTGCGGCATATGACAGGCCGCCTGTCATAGATGGTACACTCACTCTTATCGCCCAAATATCTGCACCGATTCTTTACCATCAGGTTCCAGATATCCTCCTCGACATGGATTGAAACTCCCTCGTGGGCAAGTATCCATATGTAATCATCGATTTCGGAGCGGGACTCCGGCGGATCGACCTCCACGCAGAAATAGCTGCAGCAGCGGTTGCATTTCTGGCAGGTATCGATGTCGTGTCCCTTTTTCCCTTTCATAGCGCGTCTGGGGTATGATAGGTAGTGGCTTCAGTCAACGAAAAACCGTAAAAAACGGGTATTTAGTGTTAGAAAGGATTGTGAATATGGCACTGACCATCGATGAAAAGAAAACATTGCTGAAGTTAGCCCGCGATACGATCGAGAGATATCTTTCAAACAATACACGCGAGGAGCTCCCGAAGGCTGATGGAATTCTTGGAGAGGAGTGCGGTGCCTTCGTAACCCTTCACAAGAAGGGGCAGCTTCGAGGTTGTATTGGCAACATGATTGGACGCGGACCTCTGGTTGAAACGATTCAGGAGATGGCGATAGCAGCATCCGTGCAGGATCCCAGATTTCATAAGGTGACGATGGAGGAGCTAGAGGACGTCGATATTGAGATCTCAGTTTTAAGTCCGATGAAGCGAATAAAGGATGTGAGTGAGATTGAGGTCGGAAAGCACGGCATATTGATGCGGCGTGGAATGTGTCAGGGCGTGTTGCTTCCACAGGTCGCCACGGAATATGGATGGGATCGGGAGACCTTCCTCGAGAATACATGTCACAAGGCGGGGCTACCAGCTGATGCCTGGAAGGATCCGGAGACGGTCATCGAAATATTTTCGGCCGATGTTTTTGGGGAGAAAGAATTGAATGTGGAATAAAAATTGATTTGGATACCGGATGCCTGTTCCCGGATGCCGGATTTTTTTATTTCGGATTTGGGATTTCGGTATCCTATAATGATTTCCGCAATCTACAATCGAAAATCCGGAATCCGGTATCAGGGATCTGGCATCAAGTTAGAGGTAAAAATTTGAAGCCCGTTAAAATGATGTTCGCAGATGGCTAGAATTTCCATCTAAACCCACGAAAAACCCAGCTAAATCAAGAGGTTCTTGCAATGCTTTCGGACAGGTGGTAGCAGATATGGCTCGAATTGGAGGTCCAGATGAGGGTGCGTTTTATCATTATATCACTGTTCTTTTTCGCCCTGCTATCAACATTCGCTTTCAGACCATCTGTAAATGCGGTCGAAAAAACTCAGAACTTAAATGAAAATAGCATCGTCGATTTCGTTCTTGATAGGAGTTTTGGAATTAAACAGGCCGAGATGAGCACGGCGGAGGTGAAGGAGGGAATTCCGACCGCCAGGAGTGTCTTCGATACCTATCTAGCACTCGAAGGTTCATATCAATACGATAACAGCAAGCAGACCTCCAGTCTGTTCGGCGATCGCACCGATACATGGAAATGGAACATGTCTTTATCCAAGGAGATACCGAGTGGTACCACCTTGGGCCTCTCATGGACGAACGATAGATCGCAGACCTTCAACGCCAACCTCGGCGGTGTACAGATTACTCCGGCGCAGCCGTTGTATGAACCGATCCTCGGTTTTTCTCTTTCACAACCGTTGATGCAGAACACGTTTGGAATGAACGATCGACTGGGTGTCAAGCAAGCAAAGTTAGCATATGAAGCCTCCGATAATGAACTCAGGAGAAAAGTTGATCTGCAGGTTCATCAAGCGCTCAATAATTATTGGACGTTGGTTTTTATAAGGAAACACATCGTAGCGCAGAAAAAAGCGGTGAGGTTTGCAAGGGACTTTCTTTCGACGACCAGGGAGGAGAGAAGGCTCGGCACCGCTGAGGAGACTGACCTGTTGGCCGCAAGGGCGAATTTGTTGAATCGTGAAGAGGAACTTATGAATCTTGAGGAGATGGAACGCACAACCCTCGAGTATCTGCGCCGCGACCTTGAGTTCGATCCCGATGTCGAGGTTAGGGTTGCACGTAAGGATCCCCCGTTTGAAAATCCTGGGCTGGCTGATGACGAGAGGATAAGCGTCGCCTTTCAAAGAAGGGGCGACTATCAGTCTCTGAGGAAAAACCTGGATCGATTGAATGTCCGCTTGAAGGTCGCAAAGAATGTACGCTGGCCAAAGTTGGATCTCGTTTCTAGCCTGCTGCTCAACGATATCGATCCAAGTTACCAAAGGGCCGTCAGTGATATGGATAGCCCAAACGTTACGGTAGGATTGAATTTTAGCGTTCCGCTCGAAAATCGTGCAGCTCGTGCAGATTTTAGACGAACCAAAGCACAGAAAGCCGGTGCGCTGTATGCTCTCAAGGATCTAGAAAACCAGATCTTGAATGAGATATCCAGGCTCGTCGCTGAGGTTAATTCCAGAAAAAGAATAGTGGTCACGAGTCGCAAAACCTTACAGCTTCAGGTTGCCAAAGTGCGTGAGGAGATGAAAAATTACCACATGGGCAGATCCTCATCTTACGTTATGGTGCAATATCAAAACGACGCGGTATCGGCTGAGAGGCACCTGGTTGAGTCATGGCTTGATTACCAGAAGGCTGTGTTGGGACTCAAGCTTGCCGACGGCACTATAGTTGTTGGGGAATAGTGAATTCGTATTTTTAGATCTCCTAAAGGTTAAATATGAAAAGAATATTTTCCTTCTTCGTAAATCAACCTCTCTTCGTAAATCTACTCACGATACTCGTGCTGATAGCGGGGACGATGTCCCTCGTAAATTTGAATCGCGATGTCTTTCCAAATATCCAGCTCGATATGGTCGTGGTGACGGCGATCTATCCTGGT
>CAYWIG010000096.1:0-3440 GCA_964458295.1 uncultured Myxococcales bacterium | reverse complement strand
ACGATTCCAATCGAAAAGGAGCTCAAGGAGGTGGGCGACATCAAGGAGATGGTCTCTTCCTCCATAGAGGGGCGCTCGATAATATCGCTGGAGATTGAACCCGACGCGCCGGACAAGAGGAAGGTCGTAAGCGACATTCAACGGGCGGTCGATCGAGCCGACGATCTGCCGGCCGATATGCAGGATAAACCGATTGTAACCGAGATAGAGACGCGCGATCGCCCTGTGGTCGAGGTGTCGCTGTCGAGCGACATGCCGCTCGATGAACTCACCGAACATGCACGCATACTTGAAACGAAGATATTGGATCTGCCACACGTCGCGAAGGTGAATCGTTCCGGTTGGCGCGATCGCGAAATATGGGTTGAGGTCGATCCGGAGAAGGTGAACGATTATTACCTCTCCCTTCCCGAGATCGTAAATGCCCTCAAGAAGCAGAATGTGAGTATTCCGGGGGGAACGGTCATTATCGGTCCGAAGGAGAGCATGATACGCACGACGGGCGAGTTCGATTCTGCAGCCGAAGTTGCTCCAGTCGTCCTTCGTGCAAATGAACGTGGACATTGGGTTCAGGTGAACGACGTGGCCAAGGTTTCAGACACGTTCGAGCAGATATCCATAATTCAGCGCGCCAATGGAACGAGGGCGATCAACCTCGTAGTTGTAAAGAAGGAGCGCGGGGATGCGATAGAAGTGGTCGATGAGGTTCGCGAAATAATTGAAGGGTATGAGGAGGGGGCGCCCTCGAACTTGAAGATATCGCTCATCAACGATTTTTCCTATTATGTGAAGAGGCGGCTGAATGTCCTAGTCAACAACGGCTGGATCGGGATCATCATGGTCCTGGCCTGTCTCTTTCTCTTCCTGACCTCCCGTATAGCCATCGCCACTGCACTCGGCATTCCGATGGCATTTCTCACGACGTTCATCGTGATGTCCTATTCGGGGCTTACGATCAATCTGATCACCATGTTCGGGCTGATCATGGTGCTCGGGATGATAGTCGATGATGCGATTATAATTTCGGAGAACGTACATCGACATATGGAAACTGGGATGGACCCGAACGATGCGGCTGTGAAGGGAGCTTATGAAGTTTGGCGCCCCGTCATCGCCACCGTGATAACGACGATCGCGGCATTTGCGCCGATGATGTTTATGACCGGCATCATGGGTAAGTTCATAATGTACATACCGCTTATCGTCATCGTCGCGCTCCTATCATCACTCCTTGAGGCCTTCATAATTCTGCCATCGCATCTGGTGACGCTGGACAGATTGCCAAAGGGTGCGCTGTTTAGAAAACTTCATACGGGGATGTTCACGAGGTGGTTTTCGAGGATGGCATATAGATATGCTAAGTTGCTCGGTTGGCTGGTCAGGCATCGCTGGAAGGTTGTCAGTGGGTTTGCGATCTTCTTCGTCATATCATTCTATGTGGGTTTCATTCATATTCCATTCGTCCTCTTCCCTCAGAAGGGAATTGAGGCGTTTTTCATAAAGGTGAAGGCGCCGGTGGGGACTCCCGTCGAAGTTACAGAGGAGTTGATGAAGCCCCTTGAGAAGGCGGTCTTCACCGTACCCGAAAGCGAATGGGATGATTTTGTGACCCAAGTCGGTATATCACAACAGGACGATATCGATCCATTCAGCGAGAGATCGAGCCACGTGGGACAGGTTATCGTTTTTCTGAAACCCAGCTCTCAGAGGAGTATGACGGCGGATGAGATAATAGAGGATCTGCGTGAAAAGACGAAGGATGTTCAAGGTTTTAAAGAGGTTATTTTTACGAAGGTACGTCACGGACCTCCCGTGGGTGAGCCTGTGGTCGTCCGCATTCGCGGTGATGAATATGAGGAATTAAATACTGTCGTTGAGAGGATAAAAAAATATCTAGGAACGATAGCGGGCGTCTCCGACATCAGGGATAGCTACGAGGTGGGTAAGGATGAGATTCGAGTCGTGGTCGATGAGAAGGCTGCTTCGAGAGCGGGCTTAAGCGTAGAGGATATCGCCCTGTCGGTGCGCGCAGCCTTTGAGGGTGCTATCGCTACGACTATAAAGAAATCTGACGAGGAGATTGATGTCAGGGTTAGATATCCCGACATCTATCGTTATAAGGAGGGCGCTCTTAAAAAGGTCATGATTCCCAGCGGAAAGGGTAATTTGATTCCAATCACACAAGTCGCAAAGTTTAAGTCGGCACCCGGTATAAATGCGATTCATCATTACGATCGCAAGCGTACGATCGTAGTTACTGCGATGGTCGATGAGAAACAGGCGACCTCCATGGGTGTCACCGAGTCGATTCAGGAATATTTCAAGGAGATTGAAAAAAGTTATTCTGGAGTGACTCTGAATTATGGCGGCGAGTGGGAACGCACACAGGAATCTCTGGCGAGTTTGAAGATCGCCATGGTGGCCGCGGCGTTGATTATCTTTATCGTGCTAGCATTTCAGTTTCAGTCGCTGATGCAACCCCTCATCGTCATGATCGCGGTGCCATATGGATTTATAGGGATTATATGGTCATTCCTGTTTCATGTGGAACCAAAGAGTTTCTTGGCGATGGTAGGTGCGGTGGGGCTTGCTGGAGTTGTCGTAAACAACTCCATAGTCCTGATCGATTTTATTAATAAGGAACTTGCGAGCGGGATGCAACTTCGTGAGGCGATAATTGAAGCTGCGCGAATCAGGCTTCGTCCAATTCTGCTTACAACAATAACGACCGTCGTAGGTCTCCTGCCGGTCGCATATGGCCTTATGGGATCCGATCCCTTTCTCGAACCGATGGCGCTCGCAATCGGATGGGGACTCATGTTCGCCACCCTCTGTACGCTCCTCATCACGCCTTGCGTATATGCAGCGGTCGATGACACGAGGCGTTGGTTTACCAGAAAGTGCAGTTCCAAAAAAGCGTCCGACGCTTAATTGGGTTTCTTGTACATGAAGATCGATTTGGATTTGTCGACGATTTTGGGATCCGATGCCTTCTCCAGTGCTTCATGCAAAAGTTCACCGATATCCTCATTTCCCAAGTTCAACTTTTCGGCGATTCTGGATAGCTCGTCTATCGTATGGTCCACACTTTGAAGCAGGTGATCGATCTTGATGGCACCCATATGTCCTCCATATGATTTTGTGCTGCCCGGAGGATGTATCGGTTTTTGTGATACCAATAGTTGCTAAGTACCATAATTAATCGGATAATTTAGGGGACGTTTCTACCCTATTTATTTCCTTGATATGATTAATGAATGCAACCTAGGTGGGTGAGATTTTCGATCTACCTAATAATTATCGTTCCTATGACAATAACATTCACGGAAGCGAAAAAGTAAACCATGTGCTTTAAATCCTTCAATGAATTTAAATAGTTATCTGCATAGGAAACGTATATTCAAGTTACAAGTGCAACATCTGGCTAAACAGAGGGAGGA
>CAYWIG010000095.1:0-6425 GCA_964458295.1 uncultured Myxococcales bacterium | reverse complement strand
CTCCGCCCAGGTTGCTGGCAAATATTTCAGCTGGACTGGTAAAGCTGCTCTGAGTGAATATTAATTTGTCGGTGGTTGCCGATATGTTTCCGTTCTGATGGTTCTTTACGATCTTTGTCCATTTACCTGAATCGACCTCGAGGGCAAATATCGGCTGCTCACCCTCGCAAGCTGCAGGCGCGTATACCGTCTTGCTATCAGCGGCCCAAGTAAATGACCATGGCGAGAAATCCCAATCCTTTGATAAATTGATCTTCTTTCCCATCGATTGGTCGACGAGTATGATTCTCAGTTTATCAGATTCGTATCCTGCTCGTTTCATGGAGAGGTAGGCCAGGTATCTTCCATCAGGTGAAAATGTGGGGGAGGAGTCCCAACCCTTGTTGTCGCACGTGAGGCAGGTCCTCTCGCGAGATTTTATATCTACGGAATAGATATTTGCGTTGGTATTTCTCTCGGGATTTGGATCCATCTTGCTGGTGAAGAGGATCCTCTTGCTGTCGGGCGAAAATGTTATCTCCTCAGGACCACCCCAAGGCCTCGTCGGAATGTCATTTCTAAGTCCCGGTGTAAGATCGATCGCCTTGCCCCCAGCTGCTGGCATTATGAAAAGATGACCACGTTTTCCATCCTCCCATGTATCCCAATGCCTGAAGAGTAGATTATCATAGACCTTGACCTTCACCGGATCGGCATCCTTCTTCTTGTCTCTGCTCGCCGTACAGGCGAGAGTGTTGCAATCGGGATATACATCGGCGGTGAATGAGAACCATTTTCCATCCGGAGAAATTCCCATATTTCCAACGTCAACTGGTAGACGTGAAATCTGCGCCTGTCCCTTCGAAAAGGGATTCATCGTCCAGATCTGGGCGGTCTTGTTGTGAACCTTTATGAAGGCGATTTTATTTCCCTTCGGAAACCAGCGTACGTTGTATTCAGTGTTTGCGTCGTTGGTTAACCGCTTCAACGCTTTGCCATCCGTCGAGACGAGCCATAGGTCCTTCGTATTTTTATTTTTCTTCAGGTTTGGCTTTGAAGTATTGAAGACTATCCATTTTCCGTTCGGGGAGACCTGCGGTCCAGATATCCTATACATCTTGAGCATATCGTCGATCCCGAAGGGGTGTTTTTCCTTGGCATGCACCGAGATGACCATTAGAAGTACGACAACTAAAGAGATTACAATAACCGATGATGCTTTTTTCATGCCAAATCCTCCTTAAAGTTTTACCGACAAGATAATACATGAAGTGAAAAGTCAATTGACTGTGATGGCCGGCTAGGATAGCCAGGTGTCCATGTCCAAGATAGAGATTAAAGCCCCAGCGAAGGTTAATACTCTGCTTCGAGTGATCGGAAGAAGGCCGAACGGCTATCACGATCTCGAGATGGTGATGGTGCCGCTCTCACTCGCCGATGAGCTTACACTTACATCAATCCCCTCAGGAATCGAAATATCTATCGATGGACAGAAGGATGATGGGATGATCGGCGAGAAGAATCTCGCCTACCGTGCTGCATCTGCCATCAAGGAGGCGGCCGGCATTAAGGATGGCGTAAAAATCGATCTCAAAAAGAATGTTCCTGTGGCAGCGGGGCTTGGAGGGGGCTCCTCCGATGCTGCCTCCGTTTTGATCGGACTCAACCAGCTCTGGGATATTGGGTGGGAACCTAAGCGTTTGGCTGAGCTTGGAGTGAGGTTGGGGGCGGATGTTCCCTTCTTCTGCTATCAATCCGCAGCGTTTGTGGAGGGAATTGGGGATATAGTAACACCTTATATGTCATTCCCTAAAGTATCGTTTTTGCTGATAAATCCAAATTTTGCCGTGTCGACCCCTTGGGTTTATAAGCAAATTGATTTGCGGTTGACTCAAAAAGGGTCCGATGCTAGGGTCCGCCCACAATTTCAGGCATTTAGCGACGTTTTATCGAATCTCCACAATGATTTGGAGGCCGTTACCATCGAGGCATTTTCTGAGATCGCTAGGATCAAGGACATGATGCTGAAATTAGGGGCGGCGGGCGCGTTGATGTCAGGAAGCGGCCCGACTGTCTTTGGTGTGTTTGAAAACGGAAATTTACGCGACGAGGCTTTTACGGCGATTCCAAAAGGTGAATACAGGGTTTTCGCTGCTGAAGGTATTTGATTAGCAACTAGGTCACAACACTGGAGGGGGTGGTTATGGAGATCACCGATGTTCGCGTATTCCCGGTTGAAGAGGAAAAGCTGAAGGGCTATGCCACGATCACGTTCGACGATTGCTTTGTCGTTCGCGATCTGAAGATCATTTCCGGAACCAACGGATTGTTCGTGGCGATGCCATCGAAGAAGCGGAAGGATGGGACGTACCGGGATACTGCCCACCCACTGAACAGCGAGATGCGCGGCGCAATTGAGTCGAAAGTTCTCGATGCGTATCAGGCTGCGAAGGGCGGCGAAAAATCTTCGAATGAAGAGGGGAAGACCCAAGAGGAACAACAGCCGGAAGAATAATTCATAAATCTTCGGGTAGTTCATTGGGGCGTCGACAAGCGGTAAGTCACAGGGTTTTGGTCCATGTATTCGGAGGTTCGAATCCTCCCGCCCCAGCAGTTCGACACGTGGCGAACTTTGCTGAGCGATGGATCTTGCAGGGCAAAATTCGAATCAGAGTATAAACAATATGGAGTAAAAATGTTTGGCAACAACAACGTAAAACTCATTACCGGAAACGCTAACAGAGGACTGGCGGAGGCTATCGCATCATCGCTCAATACGACGCTCAGCGAAGCTACCGTAACTCGCTTTTCCGATGGAGAGTCGTGGGTTGAGATTCAGGATAACGTGCGCGGTTCCGATGTGTTCGTCATCCAGCCGACATGTAATCCCGCAAACGAGCACCTGATGGAGTTGCTGATCATAATCGATGCCTTAAAAAGGGCTTCCGCTGAACGAATCAATGCTGTGATACCATACTACGGCTATGCGAGGCAGGACAGGAAGGTAAGTCCAAGGACTCCGATCAGTTCGAAACTTGTAGCCGATCTACTAACAGCAGCCGGTGCGGATCGTGTTCTGTCGATGGATCTTCATGCTGGTCAGATTCAGGGATTTTTCGATATCCCGGTGGATCACTTGTTTGCCAAGCCAGTGCTTATAGAATATCTGAAGGAGAGGTTCAGCAATGAGAATGTAGTTGTCGTATCTCCCGACGCCGGAGGTGCAGAGAGGGCGCGTTCATTCGCTAAACTCTTAAAGTCTCCGATGGCTATGATCGATAAGAGAAGATCGAAGCCAAACGAGAGCGAAGTTATGCATGTGATTGGTGAAGTCGAAGGGCTTCATGCGATTATAATCGATGACATAATCGATACCGGCGGTTCGATGGCGAAGGCTGCAGAGGCGTTGCTGAAAAACGGCGCCACCGGGGTTTGTGCATGTGTCACGCATCCGGTGCTCTCCGGGCCTGCCATCAGCAGGATTGAAGAGTCCGTGATGGGTGAACTCGTGGTAACCGATACCATACCCCTTTCCGACAAGGCGAAGGGATGTGAGAAGATCAAGGTTCTTTCTGTTGCGGGTCTGTTGGGTGAGGCCATCAGAAGAATTCACTGTGCGGATTCGGTTTCGTTACTATTTGTATGAGGCACGAGGCAGAAGACAGGAAGCAGGATTTATTAATTCATGTTTCATGTCTCATGCTTCTTGTTTCGAGCTATCATAAAAGAAGTTAAGGAGGAAGAAATGAAGAAGGTAGCACTGACAGCTGAGAAGAGGGAGAGTGGAAAGGGTGTTTCGCGTCGTCTCCGCTCCGACAAGAGAATACCTGCGATTCTCTATGGAAGGAGCGTTGATCCATTGCCGATATCCGTGGATTGGAAGGAGATGGAGAAGCTCGTGAAGGGTGAAGCAGGTATGAACGTTATGGTCGATCTTTCGATCGCCGGTGGCGATTCAGGTTTAGCACTCATTCGTGATTATCAGGCCGATCCGTTCAAGCGCGATTTCACACACATCGACTTTCAAGCTATTACGATGAAGGATCAGCTCGAGGTCGAGGTTCCGATCGATCTCGTTGGTAAATCCATCGGTGTCAAGGAGGGTGGAGTTCTCGAACTGATGCGTCGTACGATTCATATCAAGGCGCTGCCCGACAAGATCCCTTCGAAGATTGAGATTGATATCAGTGAGCTCATGATCGGCGATAGCATTCACGCTGATGACGTTAAGTTGCCAGAGGGAGCGGAATTTCCTCATACGGCGAACTATACGATCGCTGCTGTGGTTCCTCCGACCAAGATCGAAGAGGTCGTCGTCGCACCTGCTGAGGGTGAAGAAGGCGCTGAGGGTGAAGAAGGCGCTGAGGGTGAAGAGGGTGCCGCCGCTGAAGGTAAGGAAGGTGAAGCCAAGGCCGATGGCGCTGAAGCCAAGAAGGCTGAGGAGAAGAAGGAATAGCTGTGAAGCTTATCGTTGGACTTGGAAATCCAGGTCGAAAATATGCCTCACATCGACACAACGTCGGCTTCAGGTCGGTGGATCTGTTGGCGGAGGAGCTGGACGTAGAGGTCGGAAAACGATCGTTTGGTGCCCTTGTTGGGCAGGGCTCATTGAAAGGTGAAAAAGTATTGTTGGCAAAACCGCAGACCTTCATGAATCTGTCGGGGGATGCGGTGCAGCCACTTCTCGGATACTACAAGCTTTCCCATGAGGACTTGATAGTCGTCCACGATGATGTAGATATCGAATTGGGAAAGTTGAAGCTGGCTTACGAAGCTGGTCACGGAGGACATAACGGCATTCGTTCGATAATCGATAACCTAGGTGGAAATGATTTCTATAGGGTTCGATTGGGAGTTGGACGGCCTCCAGGGCTTATCGATACAGCCGACTATGTCCTACACCCGTTTTCCGATGATGAGCTTGAAACTTCGAATAATCTTGTGAAGGATGGTTCCGAGGCGATAAAGATTTTGATTGAGAAAGGGCTTAAAGAGGCACAACAAAAATTCCATTAACATCAGTGTACAAGTGTCTGGGTGTCTGAGTATTTTTGACTTTCTTTGGCTCTTCGGCACTTAGGCACCAAGACACTTAAACACTGTTTTTCATTAACTCCTTAGTCCCCGGAATAGTCCAGGGGCTTCTGGGAAGAACCAAAGGGAGGTCATATGAGAGAGTACGAGACCGTACTAATCACACAACCTAACATCACGGACAATGATCAGGCGAAGATCAACAACAGGATCTCTTCGCTGATCGAAAAGCACAGCGGTAAGCTGTTTTTTGCGAAGAGCTTGGGCAGGAAGAACCTGGCCTACTCGATCAAGAAACAGACGAAGGGCTATTACACCTGCATCGACTATACAGCCGAGGGTGGCATTGTGAACGAAATCGAAAGGGGATTGAGGATCGACGAGAATGTCCTTAGATTTCTCACGGTGGTAAAGAATGAAAATGTCGATATCGAAACCAGACTTGCCGAGATCACCGCTCGTGGTGAAGATGTGTCGGTGGAGGAGAATGAAAGACAGGTTGCTGAAAAACAGACGACGAAGATAGATACGAAGGTAGATACGAAGGTAGATACGAAAGTAGATACGAAGGTAGATACGAAAGTAGATACGAAGGATACCACGGACAAGGAGAAGACGGAAGTGGTGGCCCAAAAAGATGAGGCTGCATCGGTGGATGAGAAAGTCGAAGCTTCGACGACCGAAACGGAAAAGGTTTCAGATAAGGAGGAGAAATAATCATGGCTTTCAATAGAAGAGGTAAAGGTGATAGGAAGGGTAGGAAGAAGAGCCGCATGATCAGTCGTCCTCGTGTTTGTAGGTTTTGCGTCGATAAGAAGATAACCATCGATTATAAGGATGCTAAACTCCTTACGCCGTTTATCACGGAACGTGGCAAGATAGTTCCTCAGAGAATATCTGGAAATTGCGCCAAACACCAACGCGCGGTCAACCAGGCTATCAAGAGGGCCAGAATTCTTGCGCTGGTTTCTTATACTGCAACTCAGCTTCCGATTTAATGGGATTGTTATTATAATGAAGAACACGATTGATATGAAGACGATAGCTGTTGCTGCCCTTATTGCGGCAGCCATCTATGTAAGCGGCTTACTGGTGATTATGGCACCGCTGCCGCTGTTGTATGTTTATGCGGCACATGGACGCAGAGCGGGTGTCTTTTCCGCAGTGTTATCGTCTATCATGGTAGCGCTATCTTATTTGATAATTCCCATGTTCCTCGGATCGGCATCCCCCGATTCGACCAACATCCTGCCAGGTACCGCCTTCCTCGGCATGTTGGGGAAGGGCGATGCCCTGCTCTTCGGCTGCGGATATTTCTTATTCTATGTCGCTATAGCCGTTGCGCTCGGCGAGGGATTGGCTAGAAGATGGCAGCTCTTTCGTGTAGGCGGTGTCGCTGTAGTATCATCCAT
>CAYWIG010000094.1:0-6431 GCA_964458295.1 uncultured Myxococcales bacterium | reverse complement strand
TGCTTCTTCACGAATATCCCGAGATGAAGATCATCGGTAACAAGAAGACTGTTGGCTTCCTGGAGAACTTTTTTGGAGTGACATCGAACATCGAGGTTGTGGATGATGCTGGAGTCTTGGATCTTGGCCGTCGTAAACTTACATTTCATTTAACACCGATGGTTCATTGGCCGGAGACGATGGTGACCTACGAGACCTCTGAGAAGATTCTCTTTTCAGCGGATGCATTCGGTGGTTTCGGTGCCCTCACCGGCGGCATATTCGATGACGAGGTGGATATCGCCTATTTTGAAGATGAGATTCTCAGATACTTTTCAAACATAGTCGGCAAGTATTGTGTGATGGTTCAGAAGGCGATTCAGAAACTTCAGGGGATAGACATTCAAATTATCGCACCAACTCACGGGCCTGTTTGGAGGAGTGATCCAGCCAGCATAATTAAACGTTACGATAAATGGAGTAAGCATGAGGCTGAAACTGGTGCCGTGATCGTCTATGCATCGATGTATGGTAATACAGAATCGATGATGGAAGCCGTGGCAAGGGGAATGGCAGAGCATGATATAAACCGCATACGCATCCACGATGTCTCCAGAACACATGTGTCATATCTGATTCGTGATGCCTGGAGGTTTAAGGCGCTGATCCTTGGGAGCCCCACATACGATACGAGACTCTTTCCGTTGATGGAACAATTCATCAAATTTCTAAAACACAAGCAGCTCAAAAACCGAATTCTCGGCCTCTTTGGCACCTATGGCTGGAGCGGTGGTGGGGTATCGTCGCTCGAGGATTTCGCTGAACAGGTTGGTTGGGATTTAGTCGAACCGGTCGTCGAAGCTCACTGTTCACCCAAGGAGAAGGACCTCGATCAATGCTTTACCCTTGGCAAACGAACTATCGAAAAACTAAAGAGTTGTGATACCTGCGGTTAATGGCAACTAAATTAGTTATCTTTTCTCTTGACCTTCCTATTCCTGTATGTTCTTAACAATAATGATTACTGTTACTATTTAAGGACTGATCATGCGGGTTCAAACAAGGATGACCAAACAGAAGCGGATAATAATGGAGGAGCTGGGGGGATTATATTCCCACCCGACTGCTGATGAAGTTTATCACGTAGTCAGGAAGAGGCTTCCAAAAGTCAGCCTCGCTACAGTCTATAGAAATCTTGAACAATTGTCTGAAGATGGGCAGATCAAGCGCCTCGACATGTGTGGTCAACAGAGGCGCTTCGATCCTGTGGCTCAAGATCATTATCATATGCGTTGCAACGTTTGTGGATCTGTCTATGATCTGCCGGTTCGCGACCTGGGTGATCTTGAGAAATGCATTGGAAGGTGTGGGGAACACACCCTGACTGGATACAATCTGGAATTTTGCGGCATATGTAAGAAATGTGACAAATAATTACACGGCCTTTTATGGCGGAAAGGGGATTCAAAATGCAATTGAAAGGATCACAGACGGAGAAGAATTTACTCACAGCGTTTGCGGGAGAATCGCAGGCGAGGAATCGTTATACCTATTTTGCGAGTGCAGCGAAGAAGGAGGGATTTGTCCAAATCTCAAAGATCTTCGAGGAGACGGCAAATCAGGAGAAGGAACACGCAAAGCGTCTGTTTAAGTTTCTTGAGGGTGGCGATGTAGAAGTTGCTGCAGCGTTTCCTGCTGGCGTGATTGGCAAAACAACGGATAACCTAGCTGCATCAGCTGGCGGTGAGAATCACGAATGGACAGAGATGTATCCAAGCTTTGCAAAGATGGCGCGCGAAGAGGGATTCGACGATATCGCTGATGTATTTGAGGCTATCGCGGTAGCTGAGAAGCAACACGAAAAACGCTATCTCGCTCTGAAGGGCAATATCGATAACAATAAAGTATTTCAAAAGGACAGCGCCGTCACATGGCAGTGTCAAAACTGTGGATATATTCACGAGGGAAACGCAGCCATCGACAAATGTCCTGCATGTAATCATCCAAAGGCCCATTTTGAAGTATTGGCCGAGAATTGGTAGCTGAGTGTACAGTGAACATTGTACACGGTACACAGTTCACACCGGAGGTAGATATGAATGAGCATAGTGCTGCTACGACATTTCAGGGAAATCCATTAACGCTGGTAGGTGATATGGTTCAGGTCGGGCAAAACGCTCCAGATGTTGAGCTCACCGACAACGAACTGAAACCGTTCAAGCTCTCTTCACTCAGGGGTAAGGTCTGTATTTTATCATCCGTTCCGTCGCTGGATACGCCGGTATGCGATACCGAAACCAGACGCTTTAACCAGGAGGTAGAGAATTTAGGATCAGGAGTTCACTGCGTGACGGTCAGCATGGACCTTCCATTTGCGCAGACCAGGTGGTGCGGAGCAGCTGGCATAAAATCGGTACAGACGCTTTCCGACTACCGTGCTGCCACTTTTGGAACATCATACGGCCTCCTGATAAAGGAGCTTCATCTCTTGGCGAGAGCAGTTATGGTCGTCGATCGAGAGGGAGCTGTTCGATATGTCCAGCTCGTGAAGGAGATGACGCAGGAACCGAACTACGATGAAGTTATAAATGAAGTTAAGAAACTTTTATAATCTGGAGGAATTATGACAAAAAAACTTGAAATTTATAAATGTGAAGTATGTGGTAATATCGTCGAGATGATCCATGATGGTGCAGGGGAGCTCGTTTGCTGCAATCAGCCGATGAAACTTTATAATGAAAATTCTACCGATGCGGCTACAGAGAAACACGTTCCTGTGGTTGAAGTGGTCGATAATAGGATCAATGTGAAGGTTGGTAGTACGCTTCATCCAATGGAGGATAAACACTACATCGAATGGATTGAACTCGTAGCCGATGAGAAGGCGTTTCGTAAGTTTTTGAAACCCGGTGGAACACCTGAGGTGACATTCTGCAAACCCGAAGGCGCCTTTACGGTTCGCGAATACTGTAATCTTCATGGCCTCTGGAAGGGGGGATTATAATGATAAATCAAAAGGTACGCGACATTATGAATGAACAGATAAAGTGGGAATTATATTCGTCCTATCTTTACCTAGCGATGGCGGCCTATTTCGATTCGCAAGGATTGGACGGTATGGGACAGTGGATGCGCGCTCAAGCTCAGGAAGAGGTGCTCCATGCGATGAAGTTCTTCAATCACATCAAGGATCGGGATGGACGTGTTGAACTCCTGGCTATCGATCAGCCCCCTTCGGAGTGGTCATCGCCAGCCGAAGTATTTAAAGTTGCTTATGAACATGAACAGAAGGTTACCGGTTTGATCAACAACATCATGAAAGTCGCTCAGGAAGAGAACGACTTTGCGGCGATGCCGATGCTGCACTGGTTTGTCGATGAGCAAATTGAGGAGGAGGCATCGACATCCAAGGTTGCGCAGGAGCTCAAAAGAATCGGGGATTCTGGTGATGGAATTATCATGCTCGATCGCGAGCTTGGAACAAGAATATTCACCTTACCGCCAGTCGGTGGAGAGGGTGCATAACACGGGCTGTCTCAAACGGAGGTCTATATGAACACCGATCTTACTGCGGTAGAGGTTGTAGGTCTTGGGATCAGGAGCGAGGAGGATGCCGCCGAGTTCTATGGTCATATCGCCAAAAAAATTAAAAACGAATTGGTTCAAGCGAAATTTGAAAGCCTTGCGCGCGAAGAGGTTGGACATAAACAGATCCTTACAGCCCTCTATAGGAAAATTACAGGAGAACCGGTTCCTCCAAAAATTCCGGGCAGCCCCGATACCGCGGAGGGCGGCGGCATTCCCGTGAACGTTGACGATATTGAGGAACTTCTCAATATCGCAATTTCGCGTGAACAGAAGGCGAACGCCTTCTATAAAGACGCTGCCAAGAAGGCCCAGGATCCGAGTGGAAGAAAGACGCTGGAATACCTCGCTGGAATTGAACGCGGTCATGAACTGATGCTCAAGGAGGAACTCGAGGCGTATAAGCGGGATAAGGATTGGTATGCAAACAATCCGGATATTCAGCTGGTAGGACCATGAGTTAGTTTTGAAAATAACAAATAACAAGCATCAAATAACAAATAAATTTCAAGCACCAATTTTTCAATGACCGAAACGGCGTTTTTATTTGGATATTGGAATTTGGAGCTTATTTGATATTTGGGATTTGGTGCTTGGGATTTAGAATAGAAAAAGGGGAGTTTAATGGATTTCAAAATTGTGAATGACAACGCTGGTCTGAATCAAACTCTATTCCAAGTAACACACGGTCTGTATATTCTAACTTCGAAATTAAATGATCGGCTAAATGGCCAATGTCTAGACGCTCTTATGCAAGTGACGAATATGCCACCGCGTATGACCATAGGTGTGGGTAAGAAATCCCTAACACATGAGATGATTGCGGAATCTGGAATATTCGTGGCGAATGTGATCGATAGGGAGGATTCCGATTGCTACGAAAAGGTGAAGCATTTCGGATTTCAGTCCGGTCATAAGGTGGATAAATTCAAAGATTATAACTACGAGCTCGGGGAACTCGGCGCTCCGATCTTGCCCGATGCCAAGGCATTCTTTGAGTGTAAGGTTATCCCCGATCTCTGTGTTGACCTTGGAACTCACAGTCTTTTCGTGGCGGATGTGATCCGTGCCGGAGAGCGTGAACCTGGTGAACCTTTGACTTATAATCAGTATAGGAAAGATCGTAAGAAAAAATAAACCCATCCCTCCCTTTGTAAGGGAGGGTTAGGGAGGGTAGATCTCTACCCCCTCTGACTCCCCCTTACAAAGGGGGAGAATTTGCAAGGAGGATAACGATGGAAAAATGGGTATGCGAAGTATGTGGTTATGTGTATGATCCTGAGGTTGGAGACCCAGCAAATAACGTTCCTGCCGGTACAAAATTTGAAGATATTCCAGACGACTGGGTATGTCCGGAATGCGGCGTCGGTAAGGATCAGTTCTCAAAGGCCTAGGTGAGCTATGCAGATAGTGCAGATGGGAGATCGCCTCGCTATACCGAGTAAGATCATTTGCGTCGGGAAGAATTACAAGGCACACATTAAGGAGATGGGAGGCGTGGATACTCCGTCCGAACCCACCATCTTCTTAAAGCCTAACTCCGCAATAGCGAACGGCTC
The DNA here is from genome assembly GCA_964458295.1 of uncultured Myxococcales bacterium. Classification (GTDB taxonomy): domain Bacteria; phylum UBA10199; class UBA10199; order 2-02-FULL-44-16; family JAAZCA01; genus JABGOS01. The sequence continues at coordinate 1,308 of CAYWIG010000094.1, read as the reverse complement.
ATCAAAGATACCAATTCCATCTTATTTGGGGCTCTTGCATTATGAGGTGGAGCTCTGCCTGATCGTGGGTAGGGAGGGAAAGAATGTAAAGCCATCTGTCGCCGAGGCTTATATCGAAGGGTATGCTGTGGGGATCGATTTCACCCTTCGTGATGTTCAATCGAAGGCGAAGAAGGCGGGCGGGCCATGGGCCCTATCCAAAGGATTCGACTCCGCAGCGGTACTCGGTGAATTCATTCCTGCCACTCAGGTCGCTGATCCTCTGAATCTAAAAATACACCTCAGTGTAAATGGAAAGATGAAGCAGGAATCAAACACAGCAAACATGATTTTCAGCCCGAGCGATATTATATGTTACGTTTCCAGCTACATGACCTTGCTTGCGGGCGATGTCATTATGTGCGGTACCCCTAAGGGTGTTGGTGCCGTCGATGATGGTGACGAGATCTTCGCCCAGATCGATGACCTGCCATATCTTTAGTTTGAGGTTGAGAGGAAGGTTTAGAGTTACATAGCGGGCCTGTGAAGAAATCTTTTCCACGAAAGCGTCTGATTCCGAACGATTTTAATTCAACGATATCAATCCGACGATGGGTCTCCTGGTGTAGGATCGTCCTCATCATCCGGCGGTGTGGGACCGCCACCGGGAACACCAGGTGGAGGTGTCCGACCGCCGAAATCAATAATAGGTATACCAGTACCGCTATCCTCTTCAGTAGGATCAACGGCCCAAGGATGGGGAGTCCCTTGGCCGCCGCTAGGGTCAGCAACGGCCCTTCCAAAACCTGAACTGCTGCTGCAGCAATTGTCCATACCGTCGCCAGGGCAGTAGCTGACTTGAGCTTGGCAGGCCCCCATCATTAAATTGCTGAAAGATTGAACATCCGAGCACGTGCTCGTAGCTTGTTCTTCGCTGGGATCGACTACCGTCCCCTGAACGGCAAAGGGATTGCCAGCGGCATCTTTCATGCAATTTGTGTAAGCTGCGGCACGTCTGGCTTGGGCTGAGCAATAACCAATATTCGAATCCTCCTCTGACGGTCTATATTTTCTACGCGCCTGTATTCTGGCAAATCGATCGACTGCAAGATGGGCAGAGTGATTTTTTTGGTAGGATTGTGGAACACCCAGAGCTGTAAGATATGCATGAGCTCCCTCATGCCATACTAACCGCCCATCATTTGACTTTCCTTTGTCGAAGACATTCATAGAGCCGCCTTCGCCCGTGGGTAATGATCTTCCACCAGAACTACCGGTACAACCCGCTTGCCTACATTCACGCATTTCCACTCCAGCGGCTCTTCCAGC
>CAYWIG010000093.1:3239-6485 GCA_964458295.1 uncultured Myxococcales bacterium | reverse complement strand
AAGAAGTTTTCAATGATTTCCTCCAGGTGGTGCGCTAGAAACTTGAATTCACCTCGCACCCCAGCTGTACATTGCAATGTACAGATATTTATCAAGGCGCGTAACTTTTCCGCCGGATATGCGATAAACTGAATGGATAACAGAGGTAATTCATCAAGGAATGTGAAGATGTCTCAGTTTATGAACCACAGTTAAGAGGAGGTATGATATGGCGGTTGACAGGACAACGATCAATAAGGTTGTGGATGGCGCTTTGACTCTGGAGGTCAAGGATGAAAAATTACAAAGGGCGTTGAATGTTCTAAACACAAATGGAGACGATCAAATAACAGTGGATGATTTTGTGGAAGCTAACCAACATGCCGAATATGTAGGTGAAGACGTTTGGCGAGAGGTTATGCGTCATGCGGTTGCGGATGTTTATGTCAAGGCCGGTGCTATTCATGAGGACCAGCGAGAGGGTTTTATAGGTTTTTTACTGCTCTATAACGACATGATTACGGCCAACAGAGCTGTGACCGAGTGGAAAGAAAATTCTACGGATACATGGGGAAGTGAAATGGAATTTAAATCTGACTATTATGTGTCACATGTTCTACCATTTATTGCTAATAATGGAGTCCTGTCGAAAGGTGGTTCAAGATTAAATTATGCATCGAGAAGTGCTGGTATGATGGGATTAGGTCTGGGAGTAGACTTTCTCTATGTGTTGCGAGGTTTAAGTCAGCAACATATCGAAAGCCCTCCAATCTTTGGAAAGGGCTGCGGTGGATTTGTAAGGGGTTTTAAATTCAACGAAGGGAAGATTCCGAATATTTTGAAATCGAAAATGGAAAAAGTATATCAAATGTATACTGGAATCCGTTTTTTATTAGGGGGATATCGTGATGTAGAGTGTGAAGGTGAAGGTTGTCCCGAATTAGATGAGTTTTCTATATACATGTTGGACGTGCTAAAAGGGTCTAGTGTTGGGTATATTCGAACAATCCTCTGTAAGCTTTAGTGTGGGTGTCGGGACGTCCTTCGCGCTGCTTCGCTTCGACACTTCCTCGCGACAGCCTTCGCAAGAATATTTAATTAGGCTGCCTCTCGTTAGGCTTGAGGCCTGCCGAGCCGAAGCACAAAGCCCCGTACCTTATGGTTCGGGGCGAAGTGCGAAGGCTGGTGGAGGCGTCGGGAATCGCACCCGAGTCCGCAAACATTTCATACGTGCCTCTACATGCTTAGTCCATGTTTTGATTTTCATTCGAGGGAGCTCCCATGGAAAGGATATCGATCGAATTATCCCCACTGATTTTTACCGCCTGTCGAAGGGGAGGTCTTAAGGCGATTAGCCTGCTGCTGTCGTCTCGCGGCCTAGCAGGCATCGGCCGGTCGACGTGACCACTTAATTAAGCAGCCATAGCAAGATTATTGCCAATTAGTGTTGTGCCAACAGTTTTACGACTTGCTGACGGGTCGGCATGCCACACGCACTCCATTGTCCACGTCGAAATCTATTTCGCCCCCAGAAAAATTGGATATTAGGAAAGTGCTATGTATTTCATTTTCAAAGAACCATCACTTCTTCAACGCCCTTGCCAAATCTCTCTTGGTCTCCCTCTTCTTTATCGAAGCCCGCTTATCATATTGCCTTTTACCGTGCGCGAGCGCCAACTCAACCTTCGCTCGACCCCTCTTAAAATAGATCATGGTCGGTATCAGAGTCAATCCCTTCTGCCTCAAGCTGATATTCAACTTTGCGATCTGCTTTGCATGGAGGAGGAGTTTTCTCTGCCGCATCGGTTCATGATTTAAGTGTGTAGCAGGAGGATATTGTGCTATGTGCGTATGGAGCAGGAAGACTTCACCCTCCTTCATAATTGCGTAGGAATCAGCAAGGCTGGCCCTTCCATCACGAAGGCTCTTCACTTCGCTGCCTCTAAGAACAATCCCCGCCTCGATCTTCTCATCTATGTGATATTGAAAGAAGGCCTTCTTGTTCTTTGCGATTATCTTGATTCCTGTTTTATCGTTCTTTTTCATCTAGCAGTTCCATGGCTTCCTGTCGAAGCTGTTCCAGGATGCGATATCCGAGAGCGGCTTTCTGGGCCTCGGTTCGGGCTTTTCATTGGAATAGCCCACGGTGATTATTGCGACGACATAACAGTGACTGGGCACATTCAATACCGGCTTTATATCATCCTGTTCGAAGAGGGCGATCCAGCAGGTGCCCAGCCCCTCGTCAGTCGCTGCCATCACCATGTGATCGGCAGCGATCGCAGTATCACGGACGGTCTTTAACAAAACCCTTTGGTGTTCTGGGTCATCTACGGATATATCCTGATCCCTGAATTCAGGCTTCATCTTGGCCTTCATGTCGGCTACGACGGCTATCGTTATGGGTGATTCGACGATCCATTTCTGCTTTCCAGCGACCTCATAGAGATTCTTTTTGACCTTCTCATCGTTGATTACGATGAATCTCCACGGTTGGGAATTATTTCCGGATGGTGCCAGCTGACCGGACATCAGGATTTTATCCAAGATGGTCTCCGGTATGGGGTCGCGCTTATATTTGCGTATGCTCCGCCTTCTGGAGGCGAGATCTATGAACCTCTTCATGGCCGTCCTCTCCTTTTGGGAAAAGCCTAGCTGGTGCGAGTTATAGCGTCAAGAGGGTTCAGGGGTGGCGGTTTGTGGCTTTGTCTCATCCTGGATAATTCCACCGCTGATGAGGAGCTTGAAGGCCTCATCGATATCCATTGAGAGCTTTCGAATCTCCTCCCTCGGGACCATTATAAGGAAGCCGGAGGTGGGGTTTGGCGTGGTGGGCACGAATACGTTTACAAGGTGTTCCTCAGTCTGTGCCTGAAACTCTGATGGGGCGTCGCTCGTCACGAAGCCAATAACCCAACAGTCGCGCCTAGGATATTCTACCGCCACGACGCTTCTGAACTTCTCCTCCCTATCGGTGAAAATAGCGGACATGAACTTCTTTATCGCGTTGTAGATTCCCCTGCCGAGTGGAATCTTCGATATGATTTTGTCGCCTAAATTTACAAGGAAACGTCCAATGTATAGGCGTGTCAAAACGCCGACGATCAGAATGAGCACGATCGTTGCGATGAGCCCGAGCCCTGGAATGTCGTAGCCAAACATCTCCTCTGGTTGGAGATGTTCCGGCAGCATCGAGATGAAGAGGTTGTCAGCGGAAGTTATGATGAACCGTAGAATCAAAAATGTGCCGATCAGGGGTACGAGGAC
>CAYWIG010000093.1:0-3139 GCA_964458295.1 uncultured Myxococcales bacterium | reverse complement strand
ACCACAACCTGCTTTACGTGTTGTGGATCGGTGAGTTCAACTAGCTTTGCATATAGCGAATCAGGATCATCCCGATCATAATCGGGAAGATGTGTGACTATATAATCCGCCTTCTTCCCCTTCTCGAGCGTTCCGATGAGATGATCCAGTCCAAGCGCCCTCGCGCTGCCTATTGTCGCCATTTTTAGCACTTCCTTTGGCATCGGCAGCGGTTCGGAGCCTCGAACAACTGCGAGCCGCATCTCCTCCCACATGTTGAATCCGAGTTTTGAGTGCCAGCATTCTGTCCCAATACCTACCGGTATTCCGTGTTCAGCAAGTTTGCCGAGCGGAAAGGTGCCGTGTTTCATCGCCTTATTCGATGTTGGACAGTAAACGACCTTCACGAGATTTCTCGCTAGATGTGAAAAATCGTTTCCGGACAGATGTAATCCTCCAACGATCGTCGTGGGTGCATCAAAAAAACCAATTTCTGATAAAAAGGAGATAGGGGTTTTTCTGTGCGCTGGTGGGAGCTCATTCCATCCCATTATCGGAAATACATCCGTAGCTATTGGGCCTTCCGAATCGAAGAAGAACTCCATCTCTGCAAACGATTCCGCAGCGTGAATCACAAGCGGTATCGATGATTCCTTCGCATGCTGGCTTATGATCTTCAAGAGATTCTTCGATAGCAGATATGGGGAGTACGGTCCAAGACCCACCCTTATTCTATCGTGCGTTGCATCTGTATATTTTTCCAGGAGTGCTATTGCTACTTCGAAACTCTGTTGTGCCGCTTCACCGCGCACGGCGAGAATTTCTGGAAATACCAGTGCACGCAATCCCATCTCGCGAAGGAGTTTGAAGGTTCCTTCGAAGTGAGTCATATCTCCGATGCACGTAGCACCGGTTTCGATGAGTCTCAGTATTCCTCTCTGGATTCCATCGATCACGATCTTCGAATCGGTATCCTGTTTGTAATCTATCGACGATACGAGGTTTTCGATAAAGTCGATCTGATCGGTGAGCGGATCCTCCTTTGGTGTCGTGGTCTCATAAAAATTTACAAGATCGAGATGACAATGTGCATTCACGAGTCCAGGCATCAGGACGCCAGCATGTTCCTTGACCTCGGCATCCGGATATTTGTCTCGCAGATCTTGAAAACTGCCAAAGGCATGAATTTTACCGAGCTCTATCGCTATGGCGCCATTTTGGGTGACGGGTCCACCGTTTGTCATCGGTAAGGCTACAGAAGCTGTAATGATTTCCATAAGTTACATCACCTCTTTCGGTTCGTTTGGGTATTTATCCGCCACAATTTAGCAAAAGAGGGCTGATCAAGCAATAAGCAACTATCCTATGATTTTGGATTGCGGATTTTGGATTGCGGATTGAAAATCTTTGAATGTGCAACCTGGGAGGCTTTCCGAAATCCGAAATCAACAATCCGAAATTCAACAGGAAGAAAACTATTCAAACAATCGATTATCTATCAGTCTCGCCGGTCCGACCTTGGCTGCGATGGCCAGGAGGGCGGGACGACAGAATTCGGTCAGATCTTCGAGTGTTTCAGGATCGACGAGTTTTACGTAATCGATTTTGGGAATCGATTCCGCTTTAATTCTGTCAGTGACTTCGAAAAGGATCTTCTTGATGCTGGTTTCGCCCGCATCGATCATTTTCTCCGCAACGCCGAGCGACTGATTCAGTGATCTTGCGGCGACCCTCTCCTCATCCGAAAGGTATTTATTCCTTGAGCTCATCGCCAAGCCGTCCGCTTCACGAACGATTGGGGACCCGATGATCTCTACTGCCATGTCGAGGTCACGAACCATGGTTTTAATGACTAGCAGCTGTTGAAAATCCTTCTCGCCGAATATGGCGACATCCGGTAGGACGGCGTTGAAGAGTTTTGCGACTACTGTAGCGACTCCCCTGAAGTGGTTCGGTCTCGATTCTCCGCATAAGTGTTCCGTAACTTTATCAACCGTGACATACGTTTGATATCCGTCAGGGTACATCGTTTCATCTGAAGGAAGAAAGACCACATCGACGAATAGTTTCTTTGCATGACCCAGATCCTGCTCGAGCATCTTGGGATATTTATCGAGATCTTCGGAGGGTTCAAACTGTGTAGGATTAACGTAAATAGTAAGAACTGTCACATCGGATATCTTTTTCGCATGTCGAATGAGAGAGAAATGTCCCTCGTGTAATGCACCCATCGTTGGAACGATCGCAATTCTCTTATCGTTTAGTTTTTGCTCCTGTGACCAGGCACGCATGTCGTTTGTGGTTTTGATGACCTTCATAATGTAACGGAATGATGGAATAATGGAAAAATGGAATACTGATAAATCATTCTACCCAACGCTCCAACATTCCATGGTTTTCCCATTCCTCACTTTCTCCTAAACCCATGCTCCTCCGCCGGAAAGGCGCCGGACCCGACCTCTTCGATGTAGTTCCTTACAGCATCGGTTATGAAGCGATGACCGTCTGCATAGACCTTCAGAAATTTTGGATGAAAGGAGGGATTGAATCCCAAGAGGTCGTAGATGACGAGCACCTGACCCGAGCAATCCGGACCCGATGATATGCCTATTGTAGGAATGGATACCAAATCGGTTATCTCTTTTGCCGTTTCAACGGCGACACCTTCAAGTAGCAGTGCGAATGCGCCGGCATCCTCGAAGGCCTTCGCCTCCTTGATCAATTTAGCGGCACACTCTTTAGATTTTCCGTGAATTTTGTATCCACCCATCACGTTGATGTTTTGGGGTTTTAATCCGATGTGCGAAATTACGGGGATTCCGGCGGCGGTGAGGAGTTTCGTTGTCTCGACCATCTCCATTCCGCCTTCGAGCTTTACCGCGTTTGCAAAGCCCTCCTTCAAGGCTCGACCGGCAGCTAGCATCGCCTTGGTATGCGATGCTTGATAGCTCATGAAGGGAAGATCGGCTACGATCAGCGCGTTTTTGGAACCACGCGAAACGCACTTGGTATGATAGATGATATCCTCGATCGTTACCGGTATCGTCGTATCATGACCCTGGATGACCATCCCCAGTGAATCGCCGATTAGGATCATATCGATTCCAGCCTCATCGACGAGCGAGGAGATGGTCGCATCATAGGCGGTGATCATCGTGAG
>CAYWIG010000092.1:0-6523 GCA_964458295.1 uncultured Myxococcales bacterium | reverse complement strand
CCTGTTTAAGAAAGGGGGGATCATGAGAAAATTTCTGACGATGACCCTGGCTTTTGTAGTCCTCTTCTCAACCTCGGTTTTGTTAGCCCAAAGGAGTTTTAGGGAGCCGAATCCTTCCACCTCCGACAACTCCTTCAGGCAGAGCGGTGGGTCCTTCAGAACAACCCAGGGCGATAGGGCTGATAGGACGAGGAATCCGTATCGATACGAGGCATCGACCAGCCAGAGGGGTAACGACAACCACGAGCTATCTCGCGACTCCGAAAGACAGAGGATGGATAGGATTCGGGATAGGTAGACGTTTAGATACTGTAATGTTCAATTCCACAGTATCTCTTCTATTTGGCTGTAATAAATCCAATTCGTTTTTCTTTGGACTCCGGTGAAACTATCATCTGGCGAATCGCATCAAAGACGATCTTGAATTGGGAATCATATCTCTTTTCAAGTTCTGCGAGTTTCCGAGCAAGATCCTTATGTGTGGCGAGAATCTCGCGGATTTGTACGAATGCCCTCATTATTTCGATATTCACTCGGACGGCGCGTTTACTTTTAAGAACACTCGATAGCATAGCGATGCCTTGTTCAGTGAAGACGTAGGGCATGTATTTCCTATATTTTCCGCGACCTTTCACGTCTAAGGTCACAATTTGTGACCTTAGACGTGCAACCTCCTGATAATTCAGCTGAAACATGAAGTCGGTAGGAAATCTTCCAATGTTTCTTTTGACGGCCTGGATCAGTGCTTTCGTATCAACGCCATAGAGATCGGCTAAATCACTATCGAGCATGACCTTGTAGCCGCGAAGCAGAATGATTCTCTTTTCGATTTTCTCGATTGGTATTAAATTTTTCATCTTTTCTCTCCGTTTTGAAATGTTGAGCTGTGATCAGGAATATGGTGTTTAAAAGTAATATTTAAAAGTGAATGATTATCATGAAAATCATGAATTTATAGTCTTGAAGTCGCAATTTACGACCTCAAGTTAAACAACATCCTCCATAGTTGGCCTAAACTGCAGTGCCTCCGCTATATGTTCTACCTCGATGCGCTCACTGCCCGAAAGATCCGCGATTGTTCGCGATACTTTCAGTATCCTGTGTATGGATCTTCCGGATAGACTCTGCTGTTTTGCAGCTGATTTTAGGAGATGCCGCTGTTCGAGATCGAGCTTGCACAAGTTTGATATCTCCCTCCCGGATAGGTTTGCATTTGATTTGCAGTATCTTTCATTCTGGACTTTCCTCGCCTTCAAAACTCTTTTTGATATCTGAAAGGAATTTTCCTCCTTTGAAGAGTCGATCAAAGAATCGTGCGGCGGTGGACCCACTTCGATGTGTAGATCAATTCTATCGAGCAGCGGACCGGAGAGCTTTGCCTTGTATCTTCGAACATCGGGTAGCGAACATGTACAAGCTTTTGTAGGATGTGTGAGAAATCCACACCGGCAGGGGTTGTAGGCACACACGAGCATAAAGCGTGCAGGATAGGATATGTTGATACCCGATCGAACGATTCTGACGCGTCCCGACTCCATCGGTTGACGGAGAACCTCCAATACGTCCCTGCGGAATTCTGACATTTCATCCAGGAATAGCACTCCACCGTGGGCGAGTGATATCTCTCCCATCTGTGGAATGCCGTTTCCACCGCCACCGATTAGACCGGCATACGACGCGGAATGGTGGGGTGCTCTAAATGGCCTCAACCTCGGAAGGCGGGCTTTCCAATTCAAGAAACCATGCCAGCTCTGGATCTTTAGAACTTCAAGAGCCTCCTCCTCTGTCAGCGGAGGGAGGACTGTAGGTAATCTCTCGGCGAGCATCGTCTTTCCGGTGCCGGGGGGGCCTGTGAGGGCTATATTGTGTCCACCAGCCGCCGCTATCTCCATTCCACTTTTTGCAAACGTCTGTCCCTTGACTTCGTTAAAGTCGATTTCGTGATTGCTGCTCTCGGTGACTGAGGGTGTCTTCGTGCCTGTTGGGACTACGCCGGAATTTAGGAAACTCACGACTTCAACGAGCGTTCTTACCGGGACGACATTTTTCAGTCCTGAAAAATTCGCCTCCCATGCGTTGGCTGCTGGTATGATGATACCATCCAAATTTTTCTCCTTGGCCTTGAGGGCCATGATCAAGACTCCATTTATGGGAATAACATTGCCGGTGAGAGAGAGCTCTCCAGCGATCAGAAATCTCGATGATGCATCCGCAGGGCAACTTTCGGACGCTGTAAGCATGGCGATGGCGATCGGCAGATCGTAGTGAGTACCGCTTTTCTTTAAATTGCCGGGTGATAGGTTTATGACCGTCTTTCTGTTTGGAACTGAAAAACCGGCATTTCTTATGGCGCTTGCGACCCTGTCCTTCGCCTCCTTGACCGCCATTTCAGGCAGGCCGACCATATTCCAACCTGGCAGGCCCCGCATCTGGATATCCACCTCGACGTTTACCAGGACAGCGTCGATTCCCCTCGTCGAAGCCGTATGAATGCGTGATAGCATTTTTTCTTTACTCCCGATGTTTAAATAACTATTTCATCACGACTGATGAGCAATTCCCGTGCCAGATAAATGTGTTGAAATTGCGGGAAATGCGCCGTGGTTGGTGCTCCAATTTGCAGCACCCTGACGCGATTTGCTATGGAAGGGCCCTTTGACGGGCCATGATCGATATCATATATACACCTCCTAACCGAGAGGCCGGTTGACACAGTATGAGTGCAACGAACAAAACACGAGGAACTAGAAAGCTATTTTTCCTGCTAGCGCTGTTCGTAGCGATGGGTATCAGCTATTATCGCCTGAACGGAGCTTTTGATGGGTATTTTAAGGCTCAGATTGAGGCACAGCTTCCGAAGTTGAGAGGGCTCTACGGACTCGCCATAAATTATGGCAGCGTCGATTTCGGGCTGATCTCCGGTCCGAAGATTAGGGATGTCACCATTACCACCAGTCATCCTGGGGATATTGGCTATGTTCTGAGAATCCCGGAGATCACAATCGATTATTCCATTCAATATCGCCCAGCATTTAAGGTCAGCATTGACGCTGTAGAACTCAGGAGGCCGTCAATTTCTTTGGTCTCGGAGTTTTCAGCGATTAGGGGATATCTAGGGAAGTTCATCGGTAAATCCAAACAGGATAGCGACGTTGTCGTGTCAAATGGACATACGCTACTTCAGGCGATGCATCTCAGGTGGATTGATGGCAGTGTGGATGTGCGAGTGGATGAAATGGGAGGTGGTGACTCCTCATTTCAGCTGAAAGTGAAAAATGTGGATGGCCTTGCGAAATACGATCCTCGGGCGAGAATGTTTGTCGTTGAAAATCTGGCCGAGCTCGACGGGGATGGCGGGTATTTCGGCTTGATGGCAACGAATGATAAGAGTGGCGAAGATCTTACAGTCTTTTTGAAGAGAATCAAGTTGAACAAGCTTGCCAAATATCTACCAGAATCCATCAAGGTTGATGAAAAATCCTACGTGGATGCAAAGATAAAAGCTAAGTCTATAAGAAATATTCCAGCAAAGCCTGTAAATATGGATCTTCAGCTTAAGGGGCTAATCCTTCATGATGAGAGTGTCGCCAAGCATGCTATCGGTGGAATTGACTTGAGCATTGGAGGCGATATTGCTTTGAACTTTCAGGATAAGGAGATCGAGATTGATAAGCTGAGTTTGGGAATCAAAAAACTATCCTTAAATATCACCGGCATTGTTGATTATAAGGAGAAGTTGAAAATTGATGGAGTGATAAGCATCGATGATGCCCCCATACAGTCGATTCTGGATAGTATGCCTAAGGATTTTATTCCTACGATCAGTGGGACGAAGATTGCAGGGACCTTGGGGTATGAGATGGAGTTTTCACTGGATTTCAATAAGCTCAGCTCATTCAAGCTGGAGCCCAGGTTCGATATAAAGGACTACAGGTTGTTGAAGACACCTAAGGGTGTGGATATTGAGAAACTGAAGGGCAACTTCAAGCATACCGTGCGACGAGACGGTGAGTCGGTTAAGGATATTACCGTAGGACGTTCCTCCAAAAAATATGTACCTTTCAGGGACCTGGGTGAATATACGATAAAGGGAGTTCTTACGTGTGAGGATGGCAGCTTCTTCTATCACAACGGATTTCAACTCAAGCATATCAGGGAGTCGATCATACAGAACATCCGTGATAAGCAATTTACACGTGGAGCTTCCACGATAACCATGCAGCTCGCTAAAAATTTATTTCTGTCGGGTGAGAAGAATCTATCCAGGAAGTTCCAGGAGATGCTGATCGCATACGCACTCGAGCAGGAGCTCGACAAGAAGAGAATTCTAGAGATCTACATGAATGTGATTGAGTGGGGTCCGGATCTGTATGGAATAGGTCCTGCTGCAAAGCATTACTTCGATAAGGAGCCCGAGGAACTCACCGCATTGGAGTCGGCATATTTAGGATCTATAATTGCCAGTCCGAAGCGCTATCATTACATGTATAAGAATGGCTATGTGACAGATCCATGGATAACCTATCTCTCCATCATCCTTAGGAAGATGAATATCATGGTCGAGGAGTATGAAGATGCCAGACCCTTTGAGCCCGAGTTTGGATGGGTGCGTAAGGAGAGGGAGGCCAGAGAGGCCAGGGAATCCACAGAGGGGCAAGATGATAATTCAAATCTATGAGATTCAGACTCCATCTGAGGCTGAATCAATGATTGAACTCGGCGTCGATCACATCGGTGGCGTTGTTCCTTCTGAAGCCGGGTGGAAGAATTCAACATTGAAGGATACGATCGAAGTCGTTCGCGGAAGCTCATCGAAGAGTTCCTTGATACCTCTGTTTAGAAATCCGGATAGCGTGTTTCGTACGTTGGATTACTATACCCCTGATATCGTCCATTTTTGTGAGGCGCTGGAGGGTCAGGCCGACGACATTATGAGCGAGCTCATTCAGTTGCAGGAGGGTGTGCGGGAGAGGTTTCCGGATATCAAGATAATAAGGTCAATTCCCATCGCCGAAACTGGTATGGTGGATCGGGTTTCCACTCTGGAGTTTGCAAAGCTTTTCGAATCTGTAAGCGATTTCTTCCTCATCGATACTCTCATCCTAAAAGACGATAAGGTTGATTATAGTGATCAGCCTGTCGAAGGATTTGTCGGTATCACCGGAAATGTCTGCGATTGGGATATGGCTGCACGATTGGTTCAGCAAAGTGGTATTCCTGTAATTCTAGCAGGCGGTATTTCACCTGAAAATGTTCGTAAAGCGATAGAGAAGGCACATCCAGCCGGCATCGATAGCTGTACGTTGACGAATGAGTGTAATGCGAATGGCGAATACGTGCGTTTTAAGAAGGATCTTAAGAAAGTACGTCAGTTGATTGAAAATGCACACACGATTGATGGAAAACCAAATTCTCGCAATGGTGAGACATAGTTGATTTACCCCCTGGTTTCTGTTTATCTGGACTCCTACTTCTTGACCTTTAAGTTGATTTCAGAGAGATTAGCGGCTCAGGGATGGAGGAAATTATGAATAATGTCATTATCTTAGGGGGAGGACCGGCAGGGCTGACTGCAGCGATATATGCAGCCAGGGCAAATCTAAATCCGGTTCTCGTTGAAGGTCTTCAACCTGGTGGGCAGCTCACCATCACGACCGATGTTGAGAACTATCCTGGATTCTCTGAAGCCGTCGATGGACCAAAACTCATGATGGATATGCACGCTCAGGCCGAGCGCGTCGGTACGAAATTTATTTCGGGTGCGGCGACGAAGGTTGAGCTGTCGAATCGTCCATTTGAAGTTGAAGTTGATGGTCAGACGATCGAGGCAAAAACATTGATAATAGCTACGGGCGCACAGGCGAGATGGCTTGGAATCGAATCTGAAAAGAAATTAAACGGTAAGGGTGTGTCGGTATGTGCGACGTGCGATGGATTCTTTTTCAGGGGGAAAGAGGTTTGTGTCGTTGGCGGCGGTGACACAGCGATTGAGGAGGCGATCTACCTCTCAAATCTCGCATCCAAGGTTACGGTCATTCATAGAAGGGATGAGCTCAGGGCGACAAAGGCGATGCAGGAGAAGGTGCTGAACAATCCAAAGGTTGAAATTGCATGGAACTCCATCATCGATGATATTTTGGATGTTGAAAAGGGGGAGGTCACGGGTGTTCGTCTCAAGGATACGAAGACCGGTGAGCTCCGGGAGCTTTCATGTGAAGGTGTTTTTATAGCGATAGGGCATACGCCGAATACGGACATCTTCAAGGGACAGCTCGAGATGGACGATGTGGGTTATATCATCACGCCGAAGTCGAGTATGTCGACATCGGTAGGCGGCGTCTTTGCCGCCGGCGATTGTCAGGATAAGGATTATCGGCAAGCCGTCACGGCGGCGGGAACTGGGTGTATGGCAGCAATTGATGCTGAGCGTTATTTGCAGAATAATAAGTAGTGTAAAAATAATTAAGAATTAAGAATGAAGAATTAAGAGTTGAATTAAGAATTAAGAATTAATCGATAAGCC
>CAYWIG010000091.1:6361-6568 GCA_964458295.1 uncultured Myxococcales bacterium | reverse complement strand
ACTGATGACTTGCAATACCTTTTTCATATATTAGCGCTTCCTTATTGGTAAATACTATATGAATTGTAACCGGAGATCAATAGATTATGGGTTATGCATATTCTCGACAAACCTATGACTTTACTTAATCAAATGATCGATGTTCTCATCGTATCGCACGATCAGATCATCCCATATTTTTTTCGGGACCAACGAGCGGATTGCGTC
>CAYWIG010000091.1:0-6351 GCA_964458295.1 uncultured Myxococcales bacterium | reverse complement strand
GGTGGATGGTCTCGTCATCAGGTAGGCGACTCGGAACCTTGACCGTTCGGCCGTCGTCAGTTATCTCAAGCCACTCTGTCTCTCCTCCTACAGGGATGTTTTTGTCAGCTATCCATTCGGATTTGAGGATGTTCTTGTCTGAAATGAGGTGCCAAAGCCTACCAACGTTTTCCCTTGTAACCGGGAAACTCTCTCTCCACTCCGGTGTATCCGCTCCAGGATAGTCGGGTAGGAATACAATCTCACCCCTCCACTCATCTTCTATCCAGCCAAGATGAATGGAGTATTCATAGTGATCTGGAGGGGGAAGGGCACCTTCCGACCAATGGTAGTGGATGACGAAATCCAGGGGCGGACTGTTCTTAGCGTGGTATTCCGCTATCTCATTGGAACGATCGAACGAACAGTTAAAGCACATTCCCAAACTCCAGGCCTTGTCCGAGACGTGTATCCATTCCCCGCAGTCAGGGCAGCAATAGGATCCCATGCGAATCTCATTGAACGGGAAGTCGATGAGATCGCGGACCTTGAGTTCGTAGTGGCCTAGCTCCTCCCAGGAGAGCTTGGCCTGTACGTCGGGCATTCGATCGTATTTATCGATTTCTAAGAGGTCACCGGAGATGCGGTAGACGAAGGGGTGCTCCTTGCCATCAGCGAGTATCGTTCCTATCAGATAGGTGAGCTCTGTATCGACCATAGAGGATACATTTGACACTTTTCCTGATTTATTTCAACAATTGACCGACGATTTGCTTTAAATAATCGATAAATTCCGGTAGATATTCAATATGTCAAAAGTCGTTCACACCATTTTTCTCATCTCATCCAATGTGTTGATAATCGTTATATCGACCGCAACGGGACAACTCAGCGGTGTATTTATGGCGATGACGTTCACGCCGGTCTTGGTGGGAGTGGACCCCTCTTTCATCTGGAGAGGGGTATCGTTTGTTCAGTTAGGGGGATTGTTTGGGATAATCGGAGGTGTTGCAGCAGGAGTTTATTTCGTATTGCCAATTTTACGAAGAAAACCTCAAATGTTGAAGGGAGACAGGAACGGTTTTTTCCGTACTGTCGGAAAAAATATTTTTCGAGGATCGTTATCGGCGGTTATCTGTTCGTCCGTCATAAGCGTTGGGCTTCGGATCTTATCTGATAATCTATCGCTATTGAGTCTCCTCCTCTTGAGCACTCTATACGTGCTTTCGGTGTGGATTCCGCTGGGATTTGTCGTTGGGTTGATTCAATACGTAGTTCGTAGTAGGAAACGAATATGAGAGTTCTAATAATAGCCTGTTCCTGCCTTCTCGTCCTATCTTCGATTGTATATGCCAAAGGGAAGCCGTCGTTTCCTTATGTCCATCAAGGCACCTGCGAAGGGGGGGATTGCGCAAAGCAGAAGTTCGTCGATTACTGTCAGAAGAAAAAGTGTAAATCAGAGGGGTGTGATCCAGCCGTCTGCGAGTCTGGGTTTTCGTATGTCGTGAAGGGAAAACTGCAAAGCGACAAGCCCCTCAAGGTTCGTTCAAAACCGTTCGATCCGATAATTGCTTTTACAATTCCCGGCGATAAAGAGTTTGAAATCCTTAGCTACGATCTTTATACGATCAAGTCGCGTCCTCTTAAATTAGATAAAGAAGAGGGCGAATCCTGTGGTCCCAGGCCACTTGTCGGTAAGACTGTGTACGTTCTCTACTATTTAGGGGAGGGTCTTGTTCAGGTTTGGAATGGCGGAGAGGAGTTCGCCTGTTCGCTGAAACGTCTACCCAAAGGCGCTTATAAAACACAGCTTTGGTATAACGTGGAATACAATGGCAAGAAGGGATGGTGGGGACTTCCATCGAACTGTTCGCTTCTCAATCGAAGGAAGGGATGTCCTGTATTTAGGTAAGTGGAATTATAATGAAGTGGTGGTTTAAAGGTGTGACTATGAAAAAAAATATAATCAGATTAATTATTACCATAATTCTCTTCGTTAAGGCTTTCTTTTTGCCGATCATTCCTGTTCTAAAGAGTCCTGTCATTCCGGGTCCAACTATAATGAGATTTGGTTATGTTCCTTTGAGAGAACTCATTTTTCCTAGGTTGGTTGGTATATCGTTTCACCCTCAGTGGTATTCCTATATTTCAATATTTGTTCTTGTTATTGTTGTATTGATCTTGTCTCATATGTTGTCCAAAGTTGTTTGTAGTATTTTGAAATGATAAAGGAGGAAACTGTGTCAAAAAACAGGATTGCCCTTGGGATTGCATCTCTGTTTATAGCTATTTCCTCTGTTGGGCTAGCCGAAGATGCATCGGTGTTCAAGGGTAAGTACGAGAAGGTCGATAAGGAACTTAATCGGGTATACAAGGCGGTGATGGCCAGGCTAAACGATAGCGAAAAGAAAGCGTTGAAGGATAGTGAGAAGCGTTGGATCGAATATAAGGAATACAATTGTAAGAAACAAAAGGAGATATTGAGCAGCAGTCCGAAGGATGCGGAGGAAGCCTACTATACCTGTCTATACTATACTACAGATTCCAGAATTGAATATTTGAAAGCGTATTTAGGTGAGGGCGTAGCGCCAGGTATTGCTGGTGAATATATCGACAGCTTTGGAGGGAGTATTAAGTTGGTAGGTAAGGGTGGTAAGAAGTTTATCTTCGACATTTCGGTTGTGAGGGGCCCCAGTTCCCATACGGGATTGATCAAGGGTGTTGCGCATTTTCAGGGTAAGAATAAAGCCGTCTTTAAAGATACCGGGGAATGCGTGAAGGATAAGGAGCCATGCTGCATTCTCGATTTCTTATTCAACAAGCGACGTTTGGAAATAAAGGAGAAGAACTGCGACTTCTACCGTGGCATGAGGGCTTACTTTTCTGGAGAATATTTAAAGGTGAAGTAGTAGAATTAATAATTTTAGGAAGTACGCCCTCTGCGCGCTTCTCTCTTAGCTTCCCTCGATTCACGAAGGGCGCGAGTAAATTCTACCTCCGTAAAGGCCGGTGGCTTATCTTCTTTCTCAAAGTGCTGCCAGAAGTTGTGTGCCCTGCCATAGACAAGGGCGACTTTCTCACCAGGATGTTCCTTTAGAAAATCCATTATGATTTGAGTGGCCTCTTTTTCTCTAGTATCGTTTGTGAAGCTCTTATCGCTTCTGCTGTACCCTACGCGCGCTGCCTCATTTGTGCGTTTATATGTGTCATTGTTGTTGATGAGTGGGTGTATATGGACATCACCCTTTATAAGTGCATACACAATTGTCGCTCCGTATTTTCTAAGTATCTTCATCTGTTCGGCGTTTGGTCTGTCCGGCAATTGACCCTCGGGGAAGTGTTTCTTGATATCCTCCCTCACGCTGAAGTTTTGATAGATTTCTGGTTTCCAGTCTAGTATTACGCCTTCGTCGAAGACGTGTTTGACATCCATTTCCAGAAGCTTCTTTAACATGTCGTATTGGTAGGCATCCGTCTTTGCCTTAATCTCTTCCGGTTGTGCTTTTTGAATATGATGTCTCTGTTTTATGAAATATACATGTCCAACATCGGAACCTTGTGGGTTGATCGTTTTGCTGTCGCTGACTTGAGCCTCGCAGGCGGCATCTCTCTGAAATCTAACGAGCCCCTTCGAAAAGAGCGCATGTTCGACACGGCGCATATCCTCTTTCGTCCATCCACCCACGGTTCCATTGCACCTCATAAATCCATCTTTGTTCGCAGCTTCTTCGGTGGATATCTTTCCATCCTTATTCTGATCGATCTCCTTCAGTCGATTTCTGATAAACTTCGAATCGGAAATTTCATTGATATTGACACTCTTGGCCATCTTCGAACCTCCCTTGTTCGGTTTCATATAAATTATCGGCAAAGGGGGTGGTGATAATTTCGCGAGATCGAAATATCCGTACATTGCAATGTACGGCATAGTTTGAGAGTATATGAATGATTATATCCTGTGATATCAGGTAGTTATAAGCGATAAGTGTACGTCCTTTATTTCCGCAACATTTCTACATTTCTGTCGATAATTATAGGTGAGGGGAGTATAAATACGTGTTTAAGGAGCGTATTATGAAGTTATTCACATTGCTTATCGGAATATTTTCAATGGTCCTCGTTTCAAATGTAGCCATCTGCGACAGTATGGATGTCGAGGGCCAGGATTCGGATGTGGCGGAGCACGTTTATGATAACGCACCTGAAGTTTCCGAACCCTCTTTGAGCGATGTTGAGGCCGAGGATACCAACTATAATGATAGCAGCGAAGAGTTGGCGCTCAAGGTGAAGAGAACGGAGAGCCAGAAACAGTTGGATGACATCTACAGGGAGGAGAATCCGGATATTGAGGACGATGAAGCTCCAGCTGATGATGAAGAGGACGAAGAGATTGATTCGGAGGAGTTCGAAGAGGAGTTATCTGATGAAGAAGTTCCTGATACGGCCGATGATGAGGAGGAGGGTGAGGATATAGAGGAAGACTGATTTTTATTGAAACCATAAATTAAAAAACCCGCCTGTTATGGCGGGTTATTTTCTTTGTGGCTCTTTCAGTTTGATTGCTTTTCTCCGTCGCCTAGGCGCATTCGCTACGTTACTCGTCGCGAATAATTCTTTGGCTTTTTACGATTTGGATGTCTTTCTTTGGCAGCCTCCAAATCATAAAGCCAATAGAATTATTCGCTTTCTCATACACTCCGCTCATAACCGCGCTTTTATGCTCCTCCAAAAAACTATCAAACTGAAAGCCGTTCCGAAGGGAAAGTGCTCGTGGTTTTGGGGATATCTTGAGGCGTTGCCATCCAAGCCTGTGATTTGCGACGCCGAAAGATAAGACGACAGAGCGGCGTCTGAGCGGAGGAGTCGTGCCCCAAACCCACGAGTGCTTTCCCGTTTGTTTTTCTAACATTTATAAGGGCTCAATAAAAAACCCGCTCAATTTGAGCGGGTTTTCGATTCTGCGAATAATTCGGGATTAACCGTTCTTTGCAGCGAAGTCCTTCATAAACGATACGAAATCGCGTACGGAGTCGATGCCGTTGGCGTTATATGCTGAAATCCTAATTCCACCTACGGAGCGGTGACCTTTGAGGCCTACGAATCCTGCATCCTTGCCCTCAGAGACGAACTGTTTTTCCAGATCTTCCGAGGGAAGTCTGAAGACATAGTTCATATGTGATCCGCTCTCAGGATCGATCGGTGTCGAGAAGAAGTTAGGGTTGTCCTTGATCGTTCCATAAATCATCTGGGCCTTCTCCGCGTTCTCCTTTTCAATAGCTTCCACACCACCTTTGCCCTTGAGCCATTTTAGGACCTGACCGACCATGTAGATCGAGAATGTCGGAGGTGTGTTGAAGAGGGAGTTCTTGTCAGCGTGTGTCTTGTAGCTCAGCATCGTATATAATCCAGAGTTGCACTTTTCAAGTAGGTCGTTACGAATCGCCACTAGCGTTACGCCGGATGGTCCGAGATTCTTCTGTGCACCGGCATAGATAATGCCGAACTTCGATACGTCGATCTTGCGGGAGAGTATGTCGCTCGACATGTCGCAGACGATCGGGACGTTTCCGGTATCAGGAAACACTTTCCACTGCGTTCCGAAGATCGTGTTGTTCGACGTGACGTGGCAATAGGTTGCGTTTGGATCGAGATCCAGCTCGTCCTGCTTTGGAATTCTTAAGAATACGCCATCCTTTTCCGATGTTCCTGCCACGCGTGTGGTTCCTGCGATCTTGGCCTCCTTGACCGCCTTCTGACTCCATGCGCCGGTTAGGATGTAGTCGGCGCTCTTTCCATCACAGAGGAGGTTCATCGGAATCATCGCAAACTGCATACTCGCTCCACCCTGCAAGAGGAGTACCGTCCAGTCGTCATTGAGGCCGATGAGTTCCTTGAAGAGCGAAATCGTCGTGTTGTGGACCTCATCATATTCCTTGGAACGATGTGAAGTTTCCATCACACTCATACCCGTTCCAGCCCATTCTAGAAGTTCCTCGTTTGCGGCTTTGAGGGTATCAACTGGCAGCGCCGCTGGTCCTGCGTAGTAATTGTGAATGCGTGTCATTATATCCTCCTAAGTAGATTCGTTAAGATATCATTATGGATTCCGGATGCCCGATACCAGATACCAGATGAAAAAATCTTTATCCGGCATCTTGTATCCGGGATCTGGCATCAGACGCTTGTTGCTACGAATTCCTCTAGCTTCTCCTCGATGATGTCACCGATACGAAGCAAGTTTTCTTTACTCGATGCGCCGAGATGCGGAAGCATGACGACGTTCTTGGCTTTGGTGATCGGCGAATTCTCTGGAGGATCGGAATACCAGACATCGGTTGCATATCCACGGAGCTTACCACTATCTAGCGCTGC
>CAYWIG010000090.1:0-6603 GCA_964458295.1 uncultured Myxococcales bacterium | reverse complement strand
TAGGGCGGCCCCATGAGAATTCGAAGCCTAAGCGACATTCCTCGTAGGTGGGACGTCAGTCACTCCTGCGAGGTGTGTCACTGTTGAAACACACCTCCAAGGGACGACTGACGTCGCACCTTGCAGGAGTGTTTCTTCGAGATATTTATCGAATTATTCTTAATTCAACTCTTCATTCTTAATTCTAAGTTCTTAATTGATCTAAATAAAAAAGCCTTACCATTTACGGTAAGGCTTTTGTAATTCCAACTTACTGTTGTTGACTAATTCACTTTGGCATACCTTTCGATCTTTCCGCTTGCGGTAACGGTCGAGCCCTTGAGGTGCTTCTTGAACCATCTGTCGGCTCTCCATCCGGAGGATTTCTTCGGAGGCGTAACATCCCTGTCGATTCCGTAGAACTCGAACATCCAGTCGTTCTCCTCGAAGAACGCCCTGACAGCCTTGCCATTTGGCCCTCTTCTGGCTGCCCAAGTCGTTAGTAAGAAGTTGTGGCGGATGCTGCGGCGCACCGGATCCATATCCCTGGCCATGATATTTAACATCTTGAGGTAGCGCGACATCTCGTCCTCGCTCGTCTTTTCGCTGTTCAGTATTCTGAAGACCGCTCTTCTGTAGAACATATCCTCAGGTCTCGTCGGGAATGGCGTATCCTTCTGTTTCCATCCCCAGTAGAATGCTGTAAAGATCGGCAGACGCTCGAATGCTGTTTGACCTGCTAGGAAGTTCCAGAAATCCCATCTCGTACCAGCGATCGTAGCTGATTGCTCGACCTTGCGTGCGGTCGCTATGACCTCCCTCACATCCGCATCCATCTGTACGCCCTCTGCTACTCCAGCGGCCTCTTCCTTTCCGTTCGGTTTGGCTTTGAGATCCATATCACCAGGAACGAGGAGCCACCTCAGGAACGCGGTTCGCTGCGAAGGTGTGCCAGATGCCTCTTGCCAGCTTCTGCTCATGGCTGGGCTTAAGAAGAGCTGCTGCGCCGCCATGCTCCAGAGCGTTCCGGCGAAGGTGGCCCAACCGAGCTGCAGCCTTCCAATATTGCCGATCGATTCAACCGACCAGGATCTCCAGAACTTCACCTGAGCCTGACGCTTTAATGATAGGCCGGCGAGCATACCGTGGATGAATCCGATCGGATAAAGCCCCACTTGAATTCCCATCGAGTTTGCAAAATGGTCCGTGAGTGTTTCCGCCGGCATATCCGCCTGCATCTGAGCTCCGGTTCCCGCGTAGAGGAATGGAATGAGAGTAGCTCTCATAACGGCTGCCCAGTCGACGTTGTGTCTTCTTCCACCGCTCATCAGATGATGTCTACCCTGGGTGAGCATTCCCAAGAAACCCATCTTCATCGCTTCGCCCGGTTCCACGCCTGTCGCTATACCTATGTCGTAAGCCAGAAAGTATGCACCAGCCAACATGCCCATTTCAGCCATTTGAAGGCCTCTTGGAAATTGTCTCAGCAGTGCAGTTCTGATCTGCGGTCTGACCATTATCGAAAAGGCATAGAGACCAACCACACCTTTATATAAATTAAAAACCGTCTCTGCCGATATTGGATCGGATCCCATCTTGATGATTCCCATCATTATATCGTCAGGCATCTGGGTGAACATGTACGTGAGGGTTTTATCCCAAAACTTTCCGACGTTATTGAGCGATGAACCGAAGTGGCTGACCGATGTCCACCATGCCCAGAACTTCTCCATACCTTCGGAGAATCCATATTGGGATATGAACTGCGCCATCTCGCCGCCGTAATGTGTCGTTGAGTAGAAGAGCCCACCGAGTCCACTTCCGATACCGTGAATGCGACCGGCGTATTCGCCTGCTGATGCGAGCAGTAAGTCGGGCAGTCCCTGTACACCCGGCAGTATTCCACCGAAGAAGGCATATGACGTCGCCATCTTTAAGAATTGGCCAGTGCCGAGTTTGAATGTATCGAAGGCTGTTTTATCCGTGTATCCTACGCGGTATGTTTGTCGAACCTCTTCGGAATCGAGTGCGATTTGCGTCTTTTTAAGCCCTACTAAAGTTGTTGATCCAACTGCCATCATCTGCATTGCAGTCTCAAAACTGATATTGCCACCACCAGCGATCAGAGCACTCGTCATGCCGAGGAGTCCGCCTACGGTAGCCGTCTTCCAGAAGGCCTTGTTGGTCGGCATGTTCGCCTGCGCCAAAAACTCCGATGCGGCGGCTACCAACCTATCACGACGATCCTCTGAGACTTGATCGACGACCTCGCCATCCTCCACATATGCTGATAGCGGATTGCTGTGAGGCGGTCTTGCAGTCCAGAATCTACCCAAAGCCCGCATGACTTTTTTTGCTATATCTAAAGCGTGGTCATCCGGCTGAATGTTGAGATCGGAAAAGTCTATTTCGCCCAGTCTGTCCTCTTCGAGGAGCTTTTTGGCGCCGTAAGTGCTGTCAAATGTTTCAGCGAGAACCTTGGCAACCTCAATTGCAGTTGCGTGATAGCTGAAATCTTTGAACGCATTTGCGGCCTGGTAGTAGAAGGCGGATAGCGATTCCTTGAGCTCGAGCATATCCTTGAGTTCGAAGCCCGCTACCTTTTCACCCCTCCAAAGCGCTACAGCTTCGTCGCTGCGTGTCCAAGCTTCAACGGCCTGTGGCAGTTCGTGAATCAGAACGCGCCTTGCATTTGCAAAATATGATTCTCTTTCCTTCTGGCTAAGCCTCGAACCGAGACTTAAGTATGCATCAGCCTGCGATGCCAAGGCGAGCACGGTTACATGATCAGCGGGTGCATCTATATCCGTAATTTCCGATAGAGCTGAAATAGCCGTGTTAACCTCACCCGTCTTAAAATATGCAACCGCTCGCATGAAGCGTTCATTTCGCCTAGCTGTATCTGATGCGGCTGCATCCATCTTGATTCTATCCAGGGCATCGAATGTTTTTCCAGTGACCTTTCCCCACAGGACTTCACCATATGTTGCCGTTTGAAAATGTGCTGCTGTGCCCGGTGCACCACTCTGCAACAGGGCTGCTCTTGCCTGCGTGAAGTGGGCTCCGGCCTGATCGACATCACTCGTCAGTGCACCCAGTCCCTGATGAACTAAATGGTCGGGCGATTGTGAGGTGAGAGTTGCATCAGGCCTTGCGGATGGAGATGCGGTAAGCGGCATTCCGGTCGGCGAGACCAAAGTCAACATCTCGGGTGAAACTGCAAACGGCGATTGAGTCACTACCGGATTATGCGCGACTTGTGCGGGTTTAGAGCCGAGTATGTGATTGAATACAGTTGGCTGAGTTATGATTAATGAAGGACTAATACCAGACGGATTGTTTCCTGCAGCTATCATCCTTATCCCCTATGTGGTGAGAACGTCCCCACGTTCAACTTCAAAGTTAGAATTTCAATAAAAGTGTTAAACTCCGCTTCTGCCCTCTTATCGGCGTGGCGCGATTTATGTTGCTAACTTTCTCAAAATTCCCATTTCTTTGTTATAGCGTAACTTATTGAAATAATTAATATAATACCACCCTTTTGGGTGAAATATGTTATAAGACGTAACGTGGCAAGTCAAGACTCTGAACAGAAAAGCGTACTCTGAAGTGTACAGGGAAAAGTTGGAGGAAGAGCCACGTGCCAAATCTTACGAAGTGGTCTATGACGCTTCGAATCTGCAGATGTCTAAACGAGCCAGATTTCTATTAGGGATTCTCTACTACGTAATGAACCCCCTTCGGCTGTTTCTTTGCATGATCCTCAGTGGATTTTATCTTCGATTCCTGGTTTATCCTGTAGAGCAGGAATGCCATCGATGCGACCGCGATGGATATCAGAACCGCACCGAGTCCGTATCTATGAAGGAAGATGCTTCCCAAGCCAAAATTGAGCGAGAAGAAGAAGACGACGCCGATGATCATGTTGAGCAGTGCGCGCCTTGAAAATCCGCCGGACTGAATTCCATACTTCTTATAGATGTAGTTCCAACCTGGTGAACCAGGCTGCACCTTTTCAACAAATGCCACGAGACGTTTTTCATCCGTGGGTGATGTGAGAAAGGTGACGGTCAGCCACACGACGGCGGAGAGACTCATGATGGTTAAAATCCTATATCCGTAATCGAGATCAGGATAGTTGTACTTGAGGTAGAGGGCGATGATCGCCGATGCTACCATCGCGGAAATTTCCGTCCATGCGTTGATTCTCCACCAGAACCATCTGAGCACCCATGTCACTCCAGCGCCGCTGGCAAACGCAATGATAAACTTCCAAGCGCCGCCTACCGATTTCATGTTCATGGATATGACGACCGAAATGCCGAGGCCGACCAACATAGCGATGCGCGACATCAGGACGTAATGTTTTTCTGAAGCATCCTTCACAAAAAAGCGGCGGTAGATATCGTTGATGACATATGATCCACCGAGGTTGAGGTGCGTGGAGATAGTGGACATGAAGGCGGCGATCAGTGAAACGAGCATTATGCCGAGTATGCCGTGCGGCAACCATCTTCCCATCATCCATACGTATGTCATCTCCGGATCAGCAACGTCTCTGCCGTAGAGAATCATAGCGCATAGGGCTACGATGACCCATGGCCACATCTGAACGGCATAGTTCATAACCGTGAAGAAGAACGTCGCGAGGGTGGCGTGCTTCGGATTTTTTGCAGCGGACATTCTCTGGATGTGTTTACCGCCACCATCTGAATATTTTTGTGACCACCACTGAACCATAATGTAGACGAAGAAGGCGCTGACTGAAACGCCCTTGAACGCCTGGCCCGCTTGAGATGTGAAGCTCGGCAGAAAGGAAGTGGCCGGACTGTTTGCACCGAACATCTTGGTGAGTTCACCTATGACGGTATCCATTCCGCCAACACCCTTTACCGAATAATACATGAGCGCGAACGATCCAAAGAGGGCGAAGCCGTATTGGACGAAATCGGTCAATATGACGCCGTAGAGTCCTGATGATAGGGTATATATAGCGACGGCGACGGCTGAGCCCACGACTATCCAAAATGGATCGAAATTTGTAAGGCCGGTCAGAACTTTGAAGACTGCGAGGAAGACCCATCCCATCACGAAACAGTTTATAAAGATTCCGAAGTAGCATCCCTTGAAGACGCGAAGTATAGCTGCCGATTTTCCGCTGTAGCGTCGTTCAACGATCTCGGCATCCGTCATCACCTGGGCCTTGCGCCACATCTTTGCGAAGAAGAAGGTGGCGAGCATTCCGGAGATAGCGGAGGACCAGAAGAACCAACATCCCCCGATACCCTCGTTGAATACGTATTTCGTTATAGCGAGAGGCGTGTCGATCGAGAAGTTTGTAGCTGCCATCGACGCACCAATCAGCCACCAAGGCATGCTCCTTCCGGTGAGGAAGAACTGATCCACATTCTTTGAAGCCCTCCTGGTATAATAGGTTCCAATCACTATACAGACGACGCCATAAATTGCGATTATCCAGTAGTCGATAGGGGCAAGTGTTCTCATGTCGTTTACCTCATATGTTTAAAATTTAATTATAAACTATCTAAGTTCGACAGCCGCCTGGGCTATCTTCGCAAGTCTCACATTTATTATTCGCAGCTGTCCTAGCAGTTCGAGATGTATCGTGCTGGTTTCATATGTCTCGGGGAGCATGTCGTGTAATCGCATTAGATGGGACTGCCTCAACTCCTGTTCCATGTCGTTTAGATACTGTTCGTGTCTTTCTATTTTCTTTACGATGTCTTCGCTCGGGTGAATTGTCATCGAAAGGACGAGATCGAAATTTTCACTTATCATGTAATGCAGTTGCTCCAACTCCTTCCATCCCTCATCGGAAAATCTAGCGATCTTTTTCCTCTTCTTCCTCGCGAGGGTGATTATATCCTTTGATATGACATCACCCACCGCCTCTATTTCGTCGCTGATCGTCAAAAGGGATAGTTGTGTTGCAACCTGTTTTTCGGTGAGACTCTTCTGACTTATCTTCGCCAGATAGAATCTTATCGCCTTTTCAATTATATCTATGCGATCATCGTCGTTGGAGATCTTCTCCGTGAGTTCATCGAAATCTACATTCATCTTATATATCTTGAGGGATAGACGGAACATCCCCCTAGCTATCTGGAGTATTCTGATCACCTCACTTCTCGCCTGGGCGAAGGCGAGGGATGGAGTGTCGAGGGCTGCCTCGTCGATATACTTCGTCTTTGATCTGTCGGAGAGCTCACTCCCGATGGGAAAGATCTTTTGGACCAACCAGACGCATGGCGTTACCAGCGGCAGGAAGAATATAGCGAGGAGGATGTTGAATAACAGGTGGGTGAGAGCGATCTTTCCGGACGTCGCCAGCGATAAAACAAAGGATTGGTGGGCCAGGAGGTTACTGAAGCTGTCGATGGCATTAGCGAAATTATGTATGAACGGAAAGATGATCGCTACACCGACTATCTTAACCCCGACGTGGGCGATGGCTACCTGACGCCCCCTAATTCCCATTCCAAAGCAGGACAGACCGGCTGTAATACAGGTTCCGATATTTGCGCCAAGCACTATGGGTATGCACGCTTCAAACGGCAGGGCTCCGGAGTACGAAAGCGCTATTGCTAGACCGATCGTTGCGGC
>CAYWIG010000089.1:0-6646 GCA_964458295.1 uncultured Myxococcales bacterium | reverse complement strand
AAGAAGTTTTCAATGATTTCCTCCAGGTGGTGCGCTAGAAACTTGAATTCACCATGTCATGTCACAGGTCATCGATAAAATGCCGGACATAGTAATTTTGGATCTCCTCATGGAGGGTTTTGACGGCTTTGAGCTCGCGAGACGAATTCGAGAAAATCCTCAGACCAAAGATATCAGGCTCGTTGCACTGACGGGACACTACACCGGGGCGGAGGATCAGATACGGATGATGAATCATGGTTTTAACGACTGTGTGTTCAAACCGGTCCACCCACTGGAGGTATTGTCGGCTATAGAACTGCAGGGCATGGGCGAGATCGCAAAGTAACCTCCATCTTTCCTCATTTAAAAACACCAACCCCCTTCTCTATAACAACCTTTATGCGACTAAACCTAACCTAACCCCTGGGGTTGAAATGGTTTCACGTGAAACATTCGTTCAAATATCGGAAACCTAACCTAACACCTGGGGTTGAAATGGTTTCACGTGAAACATACGTTCAAATATCGGAATCTACAGTCGTAAATTATAAAAGGCGTCGGACGCTTTTTTGTTACAGACATAAGTTGTTGTTTTGTATCATAAACTCAGCTGATCCAGCACCTCAAAAAAACCTTGTCCTCATGAGCTGGTGTTATATTAATAAGCCCTTCTAATTATGGAGGTTTTTGATGGGCGGATGCAACTGTAAGAAGGGCTCCGATCCTTGCACATCGGAGGGTCGAAAGACGACGAAGATGGATGAACATCCACCGCGGCGCTACACGACTGTATCGGATCTTGAGATCAATCCGTTATACAAACCCGATGACATCAAGTCATTCAACTACGATGAGAAGCTTGGCAATCCTGGCGAGCATCCGTTCACGAGGGGCGTTCACAAGAACATGTACAGGGGACGCGTCTGGACGAAGAGAATGTTCGCAGGATTCGGTTCAGCCATGGATACGAACCAGCGCTATCACTTTCTCTTGAACCAAGGTCAGACTGGTTTGTCTGTCGCATTCGATTTTCCAACGCTCATGGGATACGATTCGGATAGTCCCATGTCCAAGGGTGAGGTCGGCAAGTGCGGCGTTGCCATATCATCACTTGCAGATATGGAAGTTCTCTTCGACAAAATACCGCTCGACAAAGTTACGACCTCAATGACGATCAACCCTCCAGCCGCAATTCTTCTGGCGATGTACATCGTAACTGCTGAAAAACAAGGAATAGGTAGAGATAAGATCGGCGGGACGATTCAGAATGACATGCTCAAGGAGTTTATCGCGCAGAAAACCTTCATGTGCCCGCCCAAGGAATCCGTCAGGCTCATCGTGGATACGATCGAATTCTGCACGAAGGAGGTTCCGCGTTGGAATACTATCAGCATTAGCGGATATCATATCCGTGAGGCAGGATCGACCGCGGTGCAGGAGCTAGCATTCACACTTCGCGATGGAATGGAGTACGTAGAAAAGGCAATTGAGCGCGGTCTCGATGTCGATGAGTTTGCACCCAGACTCTCATTCTTCTTCAATGCACACATGGACTTCTTCGAGGAAATCGCAAAGTACCGCGCCGCCAGAAGGATATGGGCGAGAACGATGAAGGAGAGATTCAAAGCGAAAAAACCAAGGTCGTGGATGCTTCGCTTTCATACACAGACCGCGGGTTGTTCGCTTACCGCTCAACAACCCTATAACAACGTCGTGAGAACGGCTTATCAGGGAATGTCAGCGGTGCTAGGTGGCACACAATCACTTCACACCAACTCCTTGGATGAAGTTCTGGCGCTTCCAACCGAGGAAGCGGTTACGATCGCCCTTCGCACCCAACAGATCATTGAGGAGGAAACGGGCGTCATCAACACGATCGACCCTCTGGCCGGTTCCTATTTCGTAGAAGCGCTGACCGATAAGATGGAAGCGGAGGCGATGAAATATATTGAGGCGATAGATGACATGGGGGGTATGGTAGCCGCGATTGAAAGAGGGTACCCTCAGAAGGAGATTGCAGATGCCGCTTACCACTATCAAAAGCAAGTTGAAAAAGGTGAAAAGATCGTGGTCGGCGTGAACAAATATGTCCAAGACGAAAACTTACCCATCGATCTCCTGGAGATCGATCCTGAGATAGAGATCAAACGCAACGCGGATCTTAAGAAGCTGCGCGAATCCAGAGATCAATCTAAATTGAATGAATGTATGAACGGATTAAGACAAGCTGCATCGGGCACTGAAAACATGATGCCACATATAATCGATGCGGTGCGTGAGTATGCGACGCTCGGTGAAATTTGTGATGTAATGAGGGGAGTATGGGGAATATACCGAGATCCAGGCTATTTTTAATTAAGAATTAAGAATGAAGAATTAAGAAATTAATTAACAATTAAGAATTCTTAATTCTTCATTGAACTCTTAATTCTTAACTCTTAATTCTTAATTAACGGAAGGTTTCAGTATGGAACGCAAAAAACGAGTTTTAGTTGGTAAGGTTGGCCTGGATGGCCACGACCGCGGTGCAAAGATTTTAGCACGCGCCTTTAGGGACGCTGGTTTCGAGGTTGTCTATTCAGGTCTCCATCAGACGCCTGAAATGATCGCAAACATGGCAATTCAAGAGGCCGTGGATGGCGTGGGGTTAAGCTTGCTATCCGGTGCACACAATCAGCTCTTTCCTGAAGTAATAAGATTGCTGAAGGAAAAGGGAGCAGATGACGTAGTCATCTTCGGCGGCGGCACCATTCCTGAAAAGGACATATCAGTTCTCAAGAAGAACGGCGTTGCTGAAATATTTCTTCCGGGCACTTCCCTGGAAACCATAATCGATTGGGCTAAGGAAAATCTCTAATATGACGGATCTCAAAAAAATTAAATCCGGTGATACATTAGCGATATCTCGCCTCATACGCGATGTCGACGATGGCCTTCCCGAAGGGGAAAAGATTCTAAAGGATCTATTCCAATATTCGGGTGACAGCAAAATTCTCGGTATAACCGGTCTGCCTGGAGCAGGAAAAAGCACGCTCATCTCCCTTCTCATATCGCATTACAGAAAACAGAGTAAGAAAGTCGGAGTAATAGCCGTCGATCCGACGAGTCCATTTTCTGGAGGTGCAATCCTCGGAGATCGAATAAGGATGCAGGAGCATAACACCGATCCTGATGTCTTCATCAAAAGCGTCGCAACAAGAGGTGCCTTCGGTGGGCTTTCCAAATCGGTAGCCGATATCGTTCGTATCCTCGAGGCTGCAGGTAAGGATATCATCATAATCGAAACGGTAGGTGTAGGTCAGGATGAGGTCGACGTGGTGAGGCTCGCAGGTCAAGTTTTGGTTGTTACGGCTCCAGGTCTCGGCGATGATATTCAAGCTATTAAAGCTGGCATCTTAGAAATTGCAGATATCTTCGTCGTAAACAAATGCGATCTCGTAGGAGCTGAGAAGACCGCGAGCGAACTAAAGGATGCTGCTGAGGATAAAAATACTGGTGATTTAAAACCGATCGTCATGACAGATTCTATACATATCAAGGGAATCGATGAACTCACCGAACATGTCGAGACCGGTTTCGATAAGTTCAATGATGAGAGCGTTAAGAACGAATACCTCAACAGACGATATCGCTATGAAATAGAATATAAGGTGCGGGATAGACTGATGGAGGCGATCAGGGAATCCTTCGAAGAAAAATCCGAATTTAAAAAAATTCTTAAAGCAGTCAGCGATAAGAAAATGGATCCTTATAGCGCAGTGAGTAAAATATTAGCATATATCTCTATAGAAGAATGATAAAGCTATCTGGATACCGGATTCCAGATACCAGATAAGATGGTTTTACCGGCATCCAGCATCTGGCATCTGGCATCAAGCACAAGAAACTGAATTAATAGATTAAAGGGACTCAACATGGCACTCATAAAGGGTTACATTCAAGTCTACACAGGCGATGGTAAGGGAAAGACCACAGCTGCACTCGGTCAAGCTATGAGAGCGCTAGGTCACGACCTCAAGGTTTGCGTCATTCAGTTCATGAAGGGCAACATCGAGTATGGTGAACTCGAGATGTCGAATCGTCTAGCACCTCAGTTTACGTTAAAACAGATGGGACGCGAGACGTTCGTCGATAAAAAGAATCCAGATCCGAAAGATATCGAGATGGCTATCGATGCACTCAAGCTTGCAAATAAAATCATCGAAGAAAATTCAACCGACATCTTGATCCTAGATGAAATCAACGTCGCACTCGATTTTAAACTCATCGAGCTAAAAGATGTAATGGTAATGATGGACAAGAAGCCCGAAAAAATGGAATTAATTCTAACCGGCCGCTACGCCCCTCAAGAAATTATCGATCGCGCCGATCTTGTAACGGAGATGAAGGAAATAAAACATTATTACCAGCAGAACGTCGATGCTAGGGTTGGGATTGAAAGATAACCATTAACAAACCTGACAGGCTTGTTAATGGTTAAGAACTTACCCTCTTTCCAACTTCATCCACTCCTCAAGATTATCGGTCAACTCTTCGCGCGGCGTTGTGGCATCGCTATACAGACGCTCCCCGCTATCCTTCCTCATGTCGATGAGCGCCCTGATGTCTGCGGTGAGCTCATCGGTCAACGGCATCCTCTCACCTTTGAGCCAACGTATAAGATCAGAATCCGGCCTAGGCGGTCTTCCTGTATAACCGTGGTCGTTTACATCGAGACCGCCGCCCATTTCAAAAACAAGTTGAAATCGTAGACCACTCAGGAGTAAATCTTCGCCGTCGGATCTATCTCTCATCGAACGGTTAAATTCAGCTGCTTCAAAAATGTATTCCCAAAATTCTTCATCAAATGAATGAACGCCACCGGATTTACGGTCATACATAAGCACATATAAGTCATTCGCACTCATTTTATTGACGAAGGATTGGAGAAGGCGGCGCTGATGTAGCGACATGTATGGCTGCTCTTTGCTTGAACGTTTGGAATCGAGAGGCCGTCCGACGAGCCATTTCATCACCTCACTACCCCGCGGAAAATATTCCTTCGGCCAATCCATACCACGGCTCGCTACGAGATAAGTTATGATGCTGGAACGAAGATCTAAATCGGATCTCACCTCATCTTTATATTTTAGAGGTCCTCTAGGTGGCACTTCTGAACTATCCAGAGCCCTTCTTATCTCTCGAGCTATCGGCCAGCCCTTCATTTCCGCGATGACGGCGGCCATTCGATGCAGGGCCCTTTCAACCTCCCTCCAATTTTTACTCTCAGGTATCTTATTCAAAGTCTGTAGTAGGCATCGAACCACATCCACCGCCAAATTCAGACACGCAGGCTTTGAGGCCTCGTCCCATTTGAACTCCGCAACCTGTTCTGAATCTAGATGAAATTTTACACCAGTCTCATCAAAGATACCCTGGACTTCGCCTTCGATTGAAACATCACGAAGAGCATCAATGGTGCCCCATGTCACAGTATCCTTATCGAGGAGACCCAACTGCCCAAACGCCTCCTTCATCGCTGGCACAAGTGTACGACGCCATACCTCCGTCTTTTTCGCCTTTGGCTCAGCCCTATGAAGCCTATCCGCACCGCCCTTATCGGTAAGCCTAAATAGAACGGCTGCATTGCTCACCCGTTCTATTTCGGCTGACAGCTTAGCGGAAACATCGTATACAGCGGGCACCTCGCCGTTCAACCACCTAGTGAAACCTGAACTCAAACGCGTAATTCCTGAATCTTTCCTCGCAGCACCAGTCGGAACCGGTTCTAAAAATGCCTTAGCCATCAACTGACGAACTTCAAATCGACGCTTTTCACCCGCCGTTTTTCCTTTGTCATTCCAACCGAGCTTCTCCATCAGGGCATACTCAACAGCCTGATGGACGTATGACAGAGAAATACTTGCATCCCCATCCCACAGCGCATAAAGGAGACGTCCCATGTTTAAGAAAAATTGCCCTTTGCGAATCTGCGCGTCAGTAGGCATCTGATTATGCACGAGACATTTATATAGTGCGGTGTTTGCAGCTAGTGATGGAACGGGCAGTTCGGATTCAATTCTCGCAGGCCAGTTTTCACCGTAGCGGCGCACCAACACCTGGCGTGTCAGGTCTACGAGCTCACCAAACAGATTTTCCGGTGCAGGCCATCCTCTTCTATCGAAGAATACCTCCATCAGCGGCGCTTCACGTGAGCCATATTCATCGGCAAGTATTGCAGAAACGCCTGAAGCTCGTAATCTATTTGAAAAATATAATATGAGCGCACTCATGAGATTACTTAACTGTTTCTCGCCAATCTGCCCAAACATCACAGAACCCATCGCACTTGCCAAAATTCTCTTCGGTGGATCATCCGTAAAAAGATCGTTTTTTATATCCCTGCTCTCCCAGCCCATCTCATCGGCATATGTGTTTATCGCCCCTTGAAGAATTCCGATCTCCTTGCCGGTCAGTGGTAATCCGAAATACGGAGCGAGCAATGTATCGAGATCCGTTGCAGCAGCTCGCGCATCCGGATATTCATCGGCTCCCTCCTGCCATTTGACGAGCTCATCCGGAACGGCGCCTACAGCTTCACCCGAGGTTAAAACCCTTGCACCGTATGTAAGGTCGGTAATCACACCACGCCAATCGTCAACCCAACTTCCGATAGCTGCATCGA
>CAYWIG010000088.1:0-6670 GCA_964458295.1 uncultured Myxococcales bacterium | reverse complement strand
GAGTCTGGACCGTGTCTCAGTTCCAGTGTGGCTGATCATCCTCTCAGACCAGCTAATCATCGTAGCCTTGGTAGGCCTTTACCCCACCAACAAGCTAATGATACGCAGGCTCATCCTTCGCCGATAGCTTTCATGAAGAGGCCACCTTTCCTTTCTAGACCGCGATCTAGAAAACTTATGCGGAATTAGCTTCGGTTTCCCGGAGTTGTTCCCCAGCAAAGGGTAGATCACCTACGTGTTACTCACCCGTGCGCCACTCTACTCATTTCCCGAAGGAAACTTTCTCGTTCGACTTGCATGTGTTAAGCATGCCGCCAGCGTTCGTTCTGAGCCAGAATCAAACTCTCCAGTTAAATTCTGAAAAATTTTATTCAAGGGCTAACCTCGAATAAAGATTTTGTAATGTTTACTACTATCACATCGATTTAAGAAATCGATGAGCCCGTTCAAACTTACGACATCACTGCTTAGTGACTCGCTATTCAGTTTTCAGAGAGCAATTTGGCACAAAAAAGATAACCCCCCGCTTGGCAACCGCTCTAAGTGAGCGTT
Source organism: uncultured Myxococcales bacterium (assembly GCA_964458295.1). Taxonomy (GTDB): domain Bacteria; phylum UBA10199; class UBA10199; order 2-02-FULL-44-16; family JAAZCA01; genus JABGOS01. The sequence continues at coordinate 6,118 of CAYWIG010000088.1, read as the reverse complement.
TTTACTAACTTTCTTTATTGCCGTAAGGGTCATCCCTCAAGCGTGACGGAGCTTCTACAGAATAAGTTCCCCTGTGTCAACAAGCATTTAGCGATTTTTTTCGTTTTTTTTTAGCAAGGATCTAAAACAATAATCGCTTATAAATTGATATGTTATGGTTATGGCCGACAGTGTAAAATGCAGCCATCCTCAACTTATATTAAATCTTGCAAATTTTCTCTTCCCGACCTGCACCAATACGGAGCCATTTTGAGGACATTCCCAAGCTATATCATCGATCTTACCATCATCCACCTTTACCGCACCCTGGCTGATCATCCTTCTAGCATCCGATTTGCTTTTGCATATACCTTGGCTGGCTAAGATATCGACCAAAGGTGTGCCACCCTTTACGTCGAATTCTAAAATATCGTCAGGCTTGCCCTTCTCCTTAAATACTTTTTCAAATTCGTCGCGCGCATTTTTTGCGTCATCCTCGGAATGAAAACGTGCAACGAGTTCCATCGCTAAATTTTCTTTTACAATTTTAGGATGTAATTTTCCAAGCACAAGCTCTTCCTTCACCTCTTCTATTTCATCTAAAGTTAGATCCGAAAGAAGTTCGTAATAGTTCCACATCAACTCGTCGGAAATCGACATCACCTTTCCGAATATTTCACGAGGCAATTCGGTAATACCTATGTAGTTTCCATAAGACTTACTCATCTTCTGCACACCGTCGGTGCCGACCAGAAGTGGGAGCGTCATGACAACTTGCGGTGATTGATTTGATCTCTTCTGAATAGTCCTTCCCATCAGAAGATTGAATATCTGATCGGTTCCACCGAGTTCGACATCGGCCTCGAGCGCCACCGAATCCTGCGCCTGCATGAGGGGATAATAGAATTCGAGAAGGCTGATATCCTTCCCCTCACTCATTCGCTTTTTAAAATCATCCCTCTCGAGCATGCGCGCAACGGTTTGTTTACTTCCGAGACGAGCAAATTCTATCGACGACATTTGGCCTAGCCATTCAGAATTAAATCGAACCTCTGCCTTATTCATGTCGATAATCTTACCGGCCTGGGCTACGTATGTTTTTGCATTCTCCTTTATCACATCCTCTGTGAGTACGGGCCTTGTCTCATCCCTGCCCGAGGGATCTCCGATCATCGCAGTGTAATCTCCCATCAGGAATATCACCCTATGGCCGAGATCCTGAAACTGACGAAGTTTTTGCATCAAGACAGTATGCCCCAGATGCAGATCTGGCGCGGTTGGATCAAAGCCTGCCTTAATCCTGAGAGGACGATTTTCCTTTAACTTTTCAACGAGTTCATCCTCACTAACGAGGTCAACCGATCCCCTTTTGATCACCTTCAACTGTTCTTCAACGCTTTTCATCTTCATAGAAAGTTGAATTTACAGAACAAAATCCATTATGTCCAGATCGAAAGAATCCCTTACTTCCTCAGATCGAGCATGTACTGTGTTTGGCAAAAAAGGGGGCCTTCATGCCGAAGAAAAAGGTGAGAAATTTGGTTCATTGTTCCATAATTAATTTTGAGATTACACAAAAAACGTGGCCAATCGCTCACGTTCTTCTATACGTTAAAACATTCCCAATATATGGCTAACTTCTTAATATTATTAGGCAATATAAAGATATTAAACAAGCAACTTCCCACAAAAAATGCCGATAATATAGATGTGAGGGGCACATCATTTGGGGAAATGAATGTCTGACAATCCATTCAAGACAAGCTCATTCAGAGCTAGCCTCTCAGATCTCCTAGCTAATGCTACTCTGGATATCGCAGGTGAACAGATAACCGTCGCCGATCTTGCAGGCGTGCACCACGAAATTCCCATGGCGAACGATGAAATCGTCCTCAGCTATGAGGATGTAATGGAGTTCTGCTGGCAAAAGGGGATCGTTCATGAATGTCCATCGCGTGATACATTTAACTCCCTCTTTAAATCGGTGGATCTGCGTGAAACCAGAGCGGTGATGGATCTCGCCATGGAGCGTAGCCTGTGGCGCGAGTATCGTGAAAAAAGTTTCGATTACGATCAGGCTATCTATCTAGCAAGCTCCCTGGCGTTGACAAAAAGCTACAAGGAATTCTGCAGGCTGCTCGGCGTGGAAAAGAACGTTGAATCAAGGAGGCTCTTTCGCGACCGTTCGAAAATATACTCTGAAATAGCCTTCAGAATTCTTAACTTCATCAATTACTATTCTGTTAAATTATATGGTTCCACAACGATCAATTGTTCAAAAAGAACGATCGACAATATCTCAAGATTAATAACCCTCGATACAAAAAAAGCATCCTCAGAAAGATATCGTAGTCTACCCTACATTTTAAATCACATCGGCGATGGAAAACAGCAATTAGTCAGTGCGTTCTTTAAGGCTCTAGGTTCACGTGTAGTATCACGATATGTACACAGCGATTCGACTCATCCAATATTGAATCCACCTATCCTAGCTTACGCTATGGATCACATTCCCTGGGTAAGAAGAGTGGTTGTAAGGGGCATGAAGAGAATAACACGGAAACACTCCGACTATTCACCTTGGAAAATATTAGCAACTAGAATCAACCGAGACGAACTCAAGTTCCTCATGGAGCATTTTCGAAAGTTGCCGAGAGCAAAACAGGTCCGCGCTGCAGAGGAATTCCTTCAAGTATGGACACGCCTTAGCAACAGCAAATTTACATCCGCCGTTCACGAAATGAGGGATGAAATATACTATTTTAATTCCTGGCTCATTCTAAATCTTCCTGAGGATTTGGTAGATGAAGCTGCAAAATCATTGCCTACGCAATCGCCAGGGGTGATGGAGTGGGCCGAACTTGTTCTGGATGACCAAACCATTCCAATACAAAGTAAGCTGGGCGCACTAGGACAATACCTTTCATCACCGGAACTGCGAAATTATCAGCTAAGCCCTACCGCTCTTGATATGATACAAAGGATTTTCGAAGATCCGGACACCTATACTATGAATACAAGAGGGGTTACATACACCCCCACAGCCTTCCCCTCTGAAATCCTGATGAAAGGACTCAAAGAAATTCAAAAAGCAGCACCGACCATGGCAACTGAGGAAAGAGAGTACATAGTTGGGCTCATAAAAACGACCATTGATGACACTCTAGCTGGCAGACCAAACGTCGCTTGGGTAAACTACAACCTCGTCGAAAAATATGCGACACTTCTCGAGACAGCCCGCATGCTAGGTGCAGATATCCATGAATACGGCGAAACCTACGAACAGATCGAACCGAGGCTCTTCGGCTACATGCATCACAGATTGCCAAGCGGTGGAATTGGAAATAGTTATCTATCCGAAACTGGATTCCTCGGCACAGATAAGGATGGCAACAAGGACAGCCTAAGAGGAACCATTGAACAAGACGCTGATTATCTGCGCGATAGAGGTCTCACCTCACATGCATTGGGGGCTCCCCTCCATGCGATCCGCGACTATTTCTTCGAGCGTTCATTTGCTGCCAGGCCACTCAGTTTTGATATAACTATAAATGGAACACCCTATCACGTGCGCTATCTCTCCGGACCATCCGGTCAGAGCTGTCCTTTCATCGACTCAACGGATAACAGACAACCAGATCTTCTGATTGAAAACATGGAGACACACGAAACGCTCTTCTTCGCCGGAATCCTAGCGCATATTATAAGTGAACACACCTTCTTCGAAGGAGAACACGCAGGTCAGTACGGTGGAGAGCCCAGCGTATCATATAGAATCCCACCGGAAAAACTGATTGCTTTCTTTAATATTCCAACTCAGGATAAATCAGAATTTTAAAACTTACCCTTATTTGAAATACGCTCGATCGCCCTGCTGAGTCCGGTCTTTTCATCAACCTCAATCAAAACTCCTTCAATAGCCACGCCCTCCTCTGCAACCTTAAACTTCTTCTTCTCGCCGGTCAGAAAGCGATGAATCGCGACATCCTTGTCGAGCCCGATCACAGATTGATGAGGTCCCGTCATACCGAGATCCGATATATACGCCGTTCCCTGTGGCAACACCTGTTCATCAGCCGTCTGAACGTGCGTATGCGTACCCAAAAGGGCAGTCACCCTTCCATCGAGATGCCACCCAAGCGCCCTCTTCTCGCTTGTCGCCTCAGCGTGAAAATCGATCAATGTCAGGTCGGACTTACTCTTTATCTCAGACAACAGCTTATCTATCGAATGAAATGGATTGTCGGCCTTATTCCCCTTCTCCTCCATATAGACGACACCTTGAAGGCTTATCACGCAGATCCTTGCTCCATTGGATGCCGTAAAAATTCCCCAGCCCTTCCCGGGAAGGGCTGGGGTTACGTTAAGAGGACGAAGAATGGGAAGGGAATCAAAATATCCATGAATACCATCATGCTCCCAAATATGATTTCCAGCAGTCAGTACATTGACCGGACTTTCAAGGATCTCATCCGCGGTCTTTGGTGTGAGTCCCCTCCCACCTGCTGCATTCTCGGCATTAGCGATAACAAAATCGGCTTTATGTTTTTTGATTAGAGAGGGAAGCAGATCCCGAAAGATCTTTCGGCCAGGTCGGCCGAATATGTCACCGATAGCGAGTATTCTCATTGAAAGAAATCAAGGTTGAGACTTAGGTTAAGGTTAAGGAGAAATCACATCCAACCTAAACCTTAGCCTCAACCTTATCCTTAACCTCTACTTTGCGTATTCAGTCGCTCTCGTTTCACGAATAACCGTGACCTTAATCTGCCCAGGATATGTCATCTCCTGTTCGATCTTCTTCGCAATATCCTTGGAGAGAACTACAGAGTCGGCATCGTTGATCTGCTCGTTTTGAACCATGACGCGAATCTCGCGACCGGCCTGTATCGCGTATGCCTTGCTGACACCCTTGAAGGAATGTGAAATCTTCTCAAGATCTTCAACGCGCTTGACGTAAGCCTCCAGGACCTCCCGTCTGGCGCCCGGCCTCGCACCGGAAAGCGCATCGGCTGCATCGACTACGAGATCGAGCGGAGATGTCTGCTCGATATCCTCATGGTGAGCACCTATAGCCTGACAGATGTCCGGATCCTCGCGATACTTCTTGGCATACTCCATTCCGATAAGCGCATGACTACCCTCAACCTCGTGGCTAACCGCCTTTCCTATATCATGCAGAAGGCCTGCGCGTCTCGCTTTCGCTTCATCGAGCCCCAGCTCTGCAGCCATCATGCCTGACAGATATGCAACCTGTTTCGTATGATCCAAAACGCTCTGCGCAAAACTGTATCGATATTTTAGTGAGCCCAACAACTTTACAAGCTCCGGATGAACGTTTGGGACGTTGAGCTCAAGACAGAGCTGCTCGCCGGTCTCCTTTATAGTGGACTCAACCTCTTTCGTGGCCTTCTCCACCATCTCTTCGATCCTGGTCGGATGGATCCTGCCATCAGCAATCAGATTCTCAAGTGAGATTCTAGCAATCTCACGTCGCACCGGATTGAAACCGGATAGGATGACTGCTTCAGGTGTATCATCGATGACGATGTCGATGCCCGTTGCCGCTTCCAGCGCTCTGATATTTCTACCTTCCCTTCCGATGATGCGACCCTTCATTTCATCGGATGGAAGTTGAACGACCGATATCGCACGCTCGGTTACATAGTCTGAGGCCATTCTCTCCATAGCGGTTGCCAGAACAAATTTGGACTTTTTGGAGGCCTCCTCCTTCGCCTTCTCCTCAACCTCCAAAATCGATCTCGCCGCATCGCGCTTGGCTTCCTCCATCATGGATTCGCAAAGTTGCCTCTTGGCCTCATCAGACGATATACCGGCGATCTGCTCCAACTGCCGTCTCGTTTCAGAGACGAGATCTATATAGCGTTTCTCCAATCCTTCAATATGCTTCTTCTTATCAGATAAAGATTGCTCGGCCTTATGAGTCTCCTCCTCCTTCTTCTCAAGGAGATTGAACTTCTTTTCGAGGTTGTCCTCCTTCGTCTGCAACCTCTTCTCCATGGACTGAAGCTCTTTTGTCTTCTCCTGACTCTCCTTCTCAAACTCCGTCTTGGCGCGAAGTTTTACATCCTTCGCCTCAAGCTCCGCGTCCTTCCTAATATTCTGAGCATCATGCTCC